>CALYBF010000119.1 GCA_944393755.1 uncultured Clostridia bacterium
AGTAGTGCTGTAAGGAGTAATATGCCAATGACCTGGAGTCCCCTTGGAAAATTGAATCTCGAACATATTAGATACTCGACGAGGGTTTCCTTTTGGGTAGATGAACCACTTCCAGTTGTCAGGGTCTCCTTCCGCAGACCAGCAAGACATAACAAGCTCTTTGCCTTCCTTTACCATCTTTTTTCCTTTCTTTGTCAATAGTACTTGCCCAATGCTTGTACCTATTTATATTTTAGCACAAAATCATAGCAAAATCAAATTATGTATACTTTTTACAAATTTAATTTTAAAAATAGGCACTAAAATTTAAAATTAGTACCTACTTTTAGAACTACTTTATGGAAGAGGAATACTACGAACCTTGGCTCTTTCTTCCATTGTTTTCTTAGAGTATACCTCATAATCAATGCAAAGCATAACCTTGCCAGAATTTACCACAACAAACTCAACTTCTTCTTGGTAATTTAAAATACCGCCCTCATCAATAACCTTTAATTGTAATTACTTTTCCAGATTCATTTTCAACTTTGCCTTTAAAAACTTCCATAGTAGCCCTTTCTCTTAATAAAGCTATAAATTTATAGCTTTTACCAAAACTGCATTTTTTACAGTAAAGGAAATTATATAATATTTTATACAAAAAAACAAGGAAAAATAAAGTTCCTTGTTTACATTTATTTAAAGATGTGTCCCCAATACGACCTTTTGGTCGCAAAAGAAACGTCCCTATTTGTACAATTTCTCTAAAACAATTAAAAACATAGCATGAGACCAACCAAGTCCAATAACCCAATTAGGTTTAAGAGTAGAATTATCCACTTGCTCTCCTAAAAAGAAATGCTTGCCTGCAGTTTTCACAACAAAATCAAAAGTCTCTTTAGCCTTTTTCTTCTCTCCACTCTCCAAATAATATAAAGTCATCCAAAGATTTGCAATTGGCCAAGGGTTACAATTCATATAATGGTCCTCTTCAAACCTTTGATATCCGCCAGTATAAGTACGAAGATGTAAATTAATACTCTCAACAGTATTTTTAACTTTATTCTCCTTAGGTTTGAATACACAGAAAGGATAAACTGCTCCTAAAATACTAATATCCATTTTCTTATCATCTGTATTTCTAACATAAGACTTCTTTTGCTCATCATATAAATTCTCATTAATATATTTCTTAATACCAACTTGAATTTTCTCAATCTCTCTTTCATTTTTTTGAATTTTTTCTTCTTTTAGCCTATTATTCTCAAACTCAGAAACATTTTTTCCTAAAACTCTATAAATATTTAAAATACTATCAAAAGCAGCATAAATGCTAGCAAGAGAATATAAATGAATACCTTCACACATCTCCCATAAGTCATAACTTATGTGATATTTATGTTCTCTACCTGTTCTTAACTTTGTTTCTTCCTCTATTTCGTCTTTTACAACATCTCTTTTCTCCTCATCAATGCCACTAACACCTATCCAGTCTTCCACGTATTTTTTCAAGAAATCTATAGCTTTTTCGCACATAGAAAGATTATCTTTTAAGAATTTCTCAGACTTTGTAACCTTATAATGCTCATACACACCATAAACAACACTAGCAGTTTCATCTACTTGGTATCCCCAACAAGGAGCAAGCTTTCCATCTGTAAAAAATCTTTGTTCCCACATACCATTTTTACTTTGTGTTTTTTTACAAAAAACCTTATAAAATTTTTCAGTTTCTTTTTCCATTTTAACAATATCCATTGCTTTTGTTACAAAAACTGCATCTCTAGGCCAACAATAAGCATATCTACCACATTTTGTAAAATCTTCATCAATTTCAGGAGAAGCAATAATACCACCAGTTTCCACATTTGTTAAAAGTGGGAATAATAAAATACTTCTTTTATAAATCTCGAAAATTCTCTCTTCATAACTATTTTTAGGCTCTTTTAAATTAAGACCGTTGTGTTCTTTTAAATATTTTCTCCAATAAGATTTTGCACTTGTATATTCTTTGTTAAAGTCTATTTTAGTAATTCTATCTATTTCATTTTCCATACTAGATATATTTTTATTTTCATCAACTAAAACACAAATTTCTAAAACTTTCTTTTCTTGTGGTTTTATTGTACCTAAATCATAACAAATACTACTATCTTTAGACATACCAATATAATCTTTATCATATATATCACAAGTTTTAATAGTATTATAACTTCCATTTATCTGATGAGCTGTAATTTTTTTCTGTTTTGCAAAAGTAGAAACCGAAAAATCGTGTGCATATTGAAGCATCCCATTATCTAAAATCTTACAAGAAACATGGTTATTTTTATCAGATAATAGTTCTGAGTGTATATAAAATTTAGTATCTAAATCTATTTTTCCTTCATTTATGAATTCATATCTTTTAGATAATACATTTTCTTTCAAAAGTATAAAATCTGTTTGAAGTATTTTCAAATTAAAATATGTATTTATTATTTCTGTATTTAATATATTTGTATCTGTATCATAATATTGTTTATATATATTATTAATATCATCATGTAAATAAATTAGGTCTGATTGATTTAATTTCACTCCTGTATGGAAAAAATTTATATATTGTCTATTATCTCTACTTGGGAAATATAATCTTTCCAATTCCCCTTTTCCTGTATAAGTTGCTATCATGTTTTTATTTCCTATAATTGCTTCATTTAAATATTTATTTTCACTCATCTTACTTATTCTCCTTAACTTTAACCTTCTATTACATTTAAAATCTGTTTTTCTAAATCTTTAATTTTTTCATTTATTCTAAAGATATCTTCATCTCTTAAATTTTCATCATCAACATCTTTTCTTACATATTCATCCATATCTTTCATTTCTGATTTTAATTTTTCTAGTCTTTCTAATATTTCAACCTTAATTGTTCTAGATACTTTTCTTTCAATCTTATTTGTCATTTCTATTGTGTCTTCAATATCATAAGTTTCTCCAAAGTCTGGTACTATTACAGGGATATTTGTTTCTTGTTCTATTTTATCTCTTAATACTTCTTGTGATTCTTCTTCACCGTGTACTAAGAATATATTTTTTGGTTTTTTTATAAAAGAATATATAAAATTCATTAAACCTTCTTGATCTGCGTGCCCTGAATACCCTTCTATATATTCAATTCTAGCATTTACTGCCATTTCTTCACCAAATATTTTTACTGTTTTTGCTCCGTTTACTATTTGGTAACCTAAAGTTCCTGGTGCTTGGTAACCTACAAAAAGTATTGTTGATTTTGGATTCCAAATATTATGTTTTAAATGATGTTTTATTCTTCCAACCTCACACATACCACTAGCAGATATTATAATACTTGGTCTTGTATCTTCATTTAATGCTTTTGACTCATCTGCTGTTCTTGTAAAATGAAGTCCAGGAAATTCTAGTGGGTTATCTCCTCTTAAAATTTCTTCTTGAACTTCTGGTTCAAAAAGATTAGTATTTTCCCTGAATACCTCAGTTGCTGAAATTGCAAGTGGGCTATCTACATATACATCTGCTTTCATTAAAGTTTTATATTTTCTTCTAAATTCTTCATCATCTTTTTCATCTCTTAATTTGTTTATTTCATATAAGATTTCTTGTGTTCTTCCCACTGCAAAAGAAGGTATTACTACAGTTCCACCATTATCTAAAGTTTCTGATACTATATTTAAAAAGTCTTCAGCTTTTTTATCATTTCTTAAATGTAGCCTACTTCCATATGTAGATTCCATAACTAAAACATCTGCATCTTCTATCATTGTTGGAGAATCTAAAAGTGGTATATCATTATTTCCTAAATCTCCTGTAAATACAGTTTTCTTCTCTTTACCATTTTCTTTTACCCATAATTCTATTATGCTAGAACCGAAGCATATGTCCTGCATCATTAAAACGAACGTGAATTTCTGGTGTTATTTCTATAATTTCATCATATTGTATTGGTTCAAATATTTCTAAACACCTTGCTGCTTCTTCTGCAGTATACATTGGTTCTATTTCGTCTAAACCTTTTCTTATTCTTTTTTTATTTTTCCAAGAAGTTTCCATTTCTTGAATATGTCCGGCTATCTGGTAGCATTAAAGCACACAAATCACAAGTAGCCTTATGTGCATATACTTTATTTCTAAAACCTTGTTTATATAATTTTGGAATTCTACCTGAGTGATCAATATGAGCGTGTGTTAAAAGCATAAAATCAATTGACTTTGGATCAAATTCAAATTCTTCATCATTTCTTTCTTCTAACTCTTGTTTTCCTTGCCACATACCACAATCTACTAAAAACCTTTTACCACAAGCTTCTACTAAAAAATTAGAACCTGTAACTGTTTTTGTTGCACCTAAAAAAGTTATCTTCATTTAAAAACCTCCTTTTAGCAAAATATTTTTACTTTTTTATTGAACATAATTGCTAAATCTTTTTTATTTAAAGTTTCAGAATTTTTTAATTCTTTCTTCTC
>CALYBF010000120.1 GCA_944393755.1 uncultured Clostridia bacterium
TTTTTCTAATGAATTGTATGAAGATTTAATTATTAAGATTTAAAACTTAGATTAAAAGTATTATTATAATAGCATAGCAAACTGTTTATGTCAATATTAAATTTTAAAAATAATTTTATTTAATTGCATTAAATTAGTTACTTTTTTGCAAAAAGAAAATAGCTGTAACTCTTTTATATCATAAGTTACAACTATTAATATTTTTATTACTAATTTTGTGTATATGGTAATAAAGCAATATGTCTTGCTCTTTTTACCGCTGTTGTAATATCTCTTTGATGTTTACTACAAGCACCTGTTGTTCTTCTAGGTAATATTTTTCCTTTATCATTTATAAATTTCTTTAATTGTTCAGGGTTTTTATAGTCTAATACAAAGTTTTTATCACTACATAATAGACATACCTTTTTTCTTTGTTTTCTGAATCTTGGGTTGTAGTCATCATCATAATTTCTGTTATTTTTCTTATTTTGTTTTTTATCTGACATTATTATTCCCTCCTATTTTTTAAAATGGCAAATCATCACTTGAAGACACTTCAAAGTCTGAACCCATACTACCTGGTTCTGTTGTTCCAAATGTGTTTTCAAAAGCAGCATTGCTTGTATCTGCATCTCTTTTACTATCTGCAAAATAAGCTTCTTCAGCAACTACTTCTGTAACATAATGTTTAACACCTTGGTCATCATCCCAAGTTCTTGTTTGAATTCTTCCGATTATACCTACCTGTTGTCCTTTTTTAAAGTATTTACTACAAAATTCTCCTAATTTACTCCAAGCAACAATATTTATAAAATCCGCTTGTCTTTCTTCTCCTTGTCTAACAAATCTTCTATTTACTGCTAAACTGAAAGAAGCAACTAAAGTATTGTTTGTTTGAGTATATCTAACTTCTGGATCTCTTGTTAATCTTCCCATTAATATAACTTTGTTCATATTTTCTCACCTTTCTTACTTTAAATTTTAGGACTTTTATTATTTTTTAAATAATAAATTTTTAGTCATTTTTATTAACTGTCATAAATTTTAAAACTTCATCTGTTATTCTAAAGTTTCTTTCTAATTCAGCAATAAGTGCTGGCTTAGCTTCAAAGTTGAATAGTAAATATGTTCCTTCAGCAAACTTTTTAATTTCATAAGCTAATTTTTTCTTTCCCATATTTTCTACTGATTCAAGTTTACCATTTTCATTGATTAACCCTGTAAATTTTTCTTCTAAAGATTTTAAACCTTCTTCATCTACATTTGGGTTAACAATGATTATACTTTCGTATTTGTTCATCGTTCTTCACCTCCCTTTGGATATATAACCTACATTCTCTGTAAGTAGAGACTTTGAGAAAATTTTCAAAGCATAAATATTTTATCACATTTTTTTATTATGTGCAAGCAATTTTTCAGCTTTTTAAACATAAATTTTAAAAAATAGGACATTTTCACTAAAAATTCACAGCAATTTTTCAGCTTTTTAAAAAATAGTAAAATATATTAGATTAGCAACAATTAGAAAGTGGAATTTAATCTACACAAGAATAAAACTCCACTTTTATTTTTAAAATTATGTTTTTTTGACATACTTTTCTAAACTATGAAAAAAAGAATGTTATTCTAAAAATATATATTTATTTTATTCCTCTATTCTTAACCCTCTTTTAACTGCTAATCTATAATCTACAAAATCTTCTATAAGAATTTTTACAATTGCAATAGCTGGCACTGCTAGGAACATACCTAATATTCCAAAATAAGCTCCACCAATTGTTACCCCAAGTAATACAAGAATTGGGCTAATCTTTAAAGATTTACCAACAATTTTAGGGTTAATAATATTTGCATCTATTTGTTGTAAAATAATTACAACAATAAGCATCCAAATAGCTTGTGAAAGTCCACCAGTAATTAAAGTAATAATAGCTGAAATTCCAACTGCAATTATCGCTCCAACAAAAGGTATCATATTAAATAAGCCTATAAAGAAGCCAAGAAGTGGAGCATATTTAATTCCCATAATACTCATTGCAATTGTTGTTAAAATACCTACAACTACTGCGTCTAAGAATTGGCTAGCAATAAATTTAAAAAATATTTCATTTGAGTGTTTATAATATTTATCTAAATTCCTATAAGTCCTTTCTTTAAATATTGCTTCTGCAAGCCTTTTTACAAAAGTTAAAATTTTTCCTCTTTCTGCCAAAACATATATAGATACGATAATTGCAACAAAAACATCAACTATTCCAGTAACAGCACTTATTGCTCCAGAAATATATCCCATTATTTTATCAAAATTAAAATATTCCCTTATGTCTATATGTTGAATACTATTAATAAACTCATTTACTTGTTCACCTTTTAATATAGAATCTTGTGGTAGATTATTATATCTTTCGATTGCCATTTCATAATATGTTTGTATATTACTTACAAAATCTGTAACACTGTTCCATACAACTGGTAATATAACACTAAATAATATTGCAATTATTAATAAAATTATTAAATATACAGTAATTATACTAAATGTCCTTGCTTTTCTTTTTAAGAACCTTAATTTACTCTTTCTAAAAAGAGTTTCAAATTTTCTACAAGGTATATATAAAATATATGCTATAAATATACCAACAAAAAATGGTGCTATTATATTTAAAAAATTACCTATTACTGTGGTTACATCATTAAAATTATCTAAACATTTATAAATTATTATAAGAGCTAAGCCTAAAGCAAGCCAATAACTCCATTTTCTCATTTTTTCTTTTTTATTTTCCATTACTTTCTCCTTTATATTTATTTTTTCTTTAAAAATCAATTTCTAAACCAATAGGACAGTGGTCGCTTCCCATAATTTCTTGATAAATATTTGCTTCTTTTATTTTATCTTTTATACTATCAGAAACTATAAAATAATCAATTCTCCATCCTACATTTTTCTCTCTTGCCTTTCTCATATAAGACCACCATGTATAGCAATCTGTTTTATCTGGATACAAATATCTAAATGTATCGATAAAACCTGAATTTAATAATTCTGTCATTTTATTTCTTTCTTCAATTGTAAAACCCGCATTATGTGTATTTGTTTTTGGGTTTTTCAAGTCTATTTCTTTATGTGCCACATTTAAATCTCCACACATTATAACTGGTTTTGTTCTGTTTAATTTTAATAAATATTTTCTTATTTCATCTTCCCATATCTGCCTATAATCTAACCTTTCTAATTCTCTTTTAGAATTAGGTGTATAGATGTTTACCATATAAAAATCTTTAAATTCTAAAGTAATTACTCTTCCTTCTTTATCATGTTCTTCTATTCCTATACCAAACTTCACAGCTAATGGTTTTATTTTAGTAAATATAGCTGTTCCAGAATATCCCTTTTTCTCAGCACTATTCCAAAAACTTTGATACCCTTCAAATTCTAATTCTACTTGCCCTTCTTGGCATTTTGTTTCTTGTATACAAAAAATATCTGCATTTACATTTTTAAAAAAATCTTCAAAACCTTTTGTTAAAACCGCTCTTATTCCATTTACGTTCCAGGATACTAATTTCATTTCTTCCTCCCAATATTTTTATTTTAAAATTTTTCTAATATATCAAAAAACATTTTATAATATAATGTTACAGTTCCAGCCACTTCGTCATTTTTAATCATTTCTTCTAATTCTTCTTTTGTTACCCACTTTACTTCTTGAACCTCTTCTTCTTGCATAACAATATCTTTTAAATCTATATCTTTTCTTACTAGCCATATGTCTAAAAAGTTATGTTTTCTTTTTATAGATAAGATTAATTCAAACTCTTCTTTTTCTATATTAATTCCGATTTCTTCTTTTGCTTCCCTGATGGCTCCTTCTACTGAAGTCTCTCCTGTGTCTACTGCTCCTGCTGTTAATGACCACATATTAGGAAATCTTTTTCTACTTCTAGTCCTTTTTTGTATTAAAAATTTTCCCTCTTTGTTCATTATCCAGATGTGAACAGATAGTCCAAATTCTCCCTCTTTTTGTTTTCCTCTTTCAGATGTTTTATTTGTTTTTTCTTTTCTTTTGTTATAAACATCTACAATTTCCATACATAACTCCTTATACAATATTTTTTACATTTATCTCAATCTGTTTCCACATTTCTTTTAAATTATTATATGTAAGAGTATCATATACTTCATTAACATTTTTCCAGACAAGCTCTTCTCTATCTTTTAAAGGTATATTTTTTTCTGTTTTTCCATCATCAATTGAAAAATAATAATATACTTCAACATCTTTTTCACCTTCAGAACTATATTTATCAATTCCTATTACTTTACCATCTATTAAATGGTTCTTCCTTAAAGTTTCTTCTTCTGTTTCTCTTATAGCACACTCTTCTAATGTTTCTCCTTCTTCTAAATGCCCTTTTGGAAATGTGTAGTCATTTTGTTCTTCTCTATATACTAACCCTATTTT
>CALYBF010000121.1 GCA_944393755.1 uncultured Clostridia bacterium
TTTCCATTGTGATGTGGATGTTTCCAAGCCCACATACCTGTTCTTTCTTCTACTTCTACTATTTTTCCATCTTCTTCTTTACAATTAACAAGTGTTACATATCCATTATCTTTTTCTGATTCTTCATCTATTAAATCAAATATTCTTTCAGCTCCAGCTAGTGCCATAATTATTGAGTTCATTTGTTGTGATACTTGCCCTAGTGGGTTTGTAAATGCTTTTATATATTGTAAAAATGCTGCAATTCCACCTATTGTTAATATTCCATTTATTGTTAGAACTCCGACCTATTACTGCAACTAATACATATCCTAAATTTCCTATATTCATTATACAAGGCATTAATGTATTTGCATAACTATTTGCTTTTGTCATACTATCACATAATGCTTCATTTAATTTATCAAATTTTTTCTTGTTTTCTTCTTCATAACAAAATACTTTAACAACTTTTTGTCCTGCCATCATTTCTTCTATATATCCGGTCTACTATACTTAAATTTTTTTGCTGAGCTATAAAGTTTTTAGAACTTCTTTTTGCAAAAAATTTAGATACTAATACCATTATAGCGACCATTACTAATACAAATAATGTCATATAAATGTCTGTTGCAAACATTGCAAATAATATTGCTATCATTGATATTGCACAAGAAAATACTTGTGGAATACTTTGTGATATCATTTGTCTTAATGTGTCTACATCATTTGTATATGTACTCATTGTTTCACCATGTGGGTGGCTATCAAAATATTTTATTGGAAGTGTTTGCATATGATGGAACATTTCTGTTCTTATTCTTTTTAATACTCCTTGTGAGATGTTTATCATTAATCTATTATATAAATATGTTCCAACTATTCCAAGTATATAAATTACAGCCATAATAATTATTGCTTGTAATAAATTACTATAATCAGGATTTCCATTTCCAATTAGAGGCGTTATTATATCATCTATTAAATATTTAATAAATTGAACGCCTAAAACACTTGCTATAGCACTTACTATGATACTAATACACACAACTACAAATTGAAGTTTATATGTACTTGTTACATATTTTAATAATCTTTTTAATGTTTTAAATGCATTTTTAGTTTTCTTCTGTTTTTGTTCCATCATCTTCATCTCCCTTCTTTTGAGATTCATATACTTCTTTATATATTTCATTTGTTTTTAATAATTCTTCAGATGTTCCTATTCCGTTTATTTTACCATCATCTAATACTATTATTCTATCTGCATCTTCTACAGATGTTATTCTTTGTGCTATTATTATTTTTGTTGTATTTGGTATTTCTTCTCTAAATGCTTTTCTAATTAATGCATCTGTTTTTGTGTCTACTGCTGATGTTGAGTCATCAAGTATTAATATTTTTGGTTTTTTAAGTAGTGCTCTTGCTATACAAATTCTTTGCTTTTGACCACCAGATACATTTGTTCCACCTTGGTCTAGAATTGTATCATATTTATCTGGAAATTCTTGAATAAACCCATCTGCTTGTGCTAATTTACATACTCTTACTATTTCTTCATCAGATGCCTCTTTATTTCCCCATTTTAAGTTTTCTTTTATTGTTCCTGAAAATAATACATTTTTTTGAAGAACTACTGCAACTTCATTTCTTAATGTTTCAATATCATAATCTCTTACATCTATTCCACCTACTTTAATTGAACCTTTTGTTACATCATATAGTCTTGGAATTAGATTTACTATTGTTGATTTTGAGCTTCCTGTTGCTCCTATTATTCCTATTGTTTCACCTGATTTTATATCTATATTAATATCTTCTAAAGGCAATTCATCTTCTGCTTTTGCATCATCATATTGGAAAGATACATTTTCAAATTTAATTGAACCGTCTTTTACTTCCATTACAGGGTTTTCTTTATTTTTAATTGTACTTTCTTCGTCTAAAACTTCTATTATTCTTTCTGCTGAAGATTGTGCTATTATTATCATTACAAATACAAATGATAACATCATTAAGCTAGATAGTATTTGCCATGCATATGTTATTATGCTAGATAGTTCACCTGCTTGCATTGAACCCCCTACTATCATTTTTGCACCTATCCAAGAAAGTAATAATATACAAGTATATATTGTAAGTTGCATTGCTGGTCCATTAAATGCTACTATTTTTTCTGCTTTTTTAAATAAGTCATATACTTTTGAGTTTACTTCTTCAAATTTTTTCTCTTCGTGTTCTTCTCTGTTATATGCTTTTACAACTCTAATTGCATTTAAGTTTTCACCAACTACTCTGTTTAATACATCATATTTTCTGAATACTTTTTCAAAATATGGGTGTGCTTTTGTTGCTATAAAGAACAATGCTACCGCTAATATTGGCATAGTACATACAAATATTAATGCTAATCTACTATTAATACTAAATGCCATTGCTAATGCAAATATAAGCATTATAGGTGCTCTAACAAGTATTCTAATTATCATCTGAAATGCCATTTGTACATTTGTTACATCTGTTGTAAGTCTTGTTACTAAACTTGATGTTGAGAATTTATCTATATTTGTAAATGAATAGTTTTGTATATTATAAAACATACCTTTTCTTAGATTTTTTGCAAAACCTGATGATGCTTTTGCTGCAAATCTACCTGATAACATACCAAATGTTAATGATAAAAAGGCTGATACTACTAAAATAGCTCCTATTTTAAATATATAGTTTAAGTCCCCATTTTGAACACCAACATCTATTATTTTTGCCATTAGATATGGTATTATTACTTCCATTATAACTTCAAAAATAACAAATATTGGTGTTAATATTGAATCTTTTTTGTATTGTCCTATAAATTTTGAAAGTTTCTTTATCATTGTTTTATCCTCTCCTCTCTAAATTTTTAGCCATTTTTTTTGTTAGCTCTAAATATTTTTCTACTTCTTCTTTTGTTAAACCTTCTTGCATTTTCTTTTCCATATTTTTAATGCTTTTATCTAATTTTCTTCTTAATTCTAAAGCTTTTTCAGTTAGTACTATTTTTTTTAGCCTTGCATCATTACCTACCATTTCTCTTTTTATTAGTCCATTTTTTTCCATATTTTGTATTAATCCTGCACTACTTGCTCTTCTTAAGTCAAATGCTTTTTCTATGTCTTTTGCAAAAACATCCTTTTTTCTTGTTTCTTCATAGATAAACCCTATCATAGCAGATTGCACACCTGTTATTCCATATTTTGTAACTTCTATATCTGTATTCCTTTTTAATAGTCTTGATAACATATGTACATTTCTTCCAAGTTCATAATTCCACATAATATTCACCTTTACAAAATAAATAATTGTTAGATACCTAACAATTATTTATTTTAAAACTTATTTTTTTATTTGTCAAGAGAAATTTTTAATTTTTTATAAAAACCCTTGGAACTCTTTTTCCTATTGTACTTAATATTTCATAATTAATCGTATCACATTTTTTTGCAATGTCATTTAGTGTAATTAGATTATTATCCCAAATATAAACATCATCTCCATATTTTACATCTTTAATATCAGTTATATCTATCATAAAACTGTCCATACAAATGCTTCCTATAATTGGTACTTTTTGATTATTTATTACAACTTCTCCAACATTTGATAAGATTCTTTTTAGTCCGTCTGCATAACCTAGTGGTACAGTTGCAATTTTAGAATTTCTTTTAGTTATAAATCTTCTTCCATAACTAATACTTGTTCCTTTTTCTACTTCTTTTAAAAATGTTATCTTTGATTTTAATGTAGCTACTGGCTTTAAATCTATTTTTTCTTTTATTCCATTTCCTGATTCATAACCATACATTATTATTCCAGGTCTTACTAGATTATACTGATACTTACTAAAATTTACTATTCCATTTGATGCTAAACAATGTATGTATTTGATATCAAAATTTGCTTTTACCTTTTCTACTGCTTTTTTAAATTGTTCTAATTGTTCTTGTGTATATTTAAAATCTTCATCTGCTGATGATAAATGCGTATATACGCCTTCTACTTCTATATTTTTGTTTTCTTTTATAAAACTTATAAAGTCATCTAATTTTTCTATACTAACTCCTGTTCTTCCCATACCTGTTTCTATTTCTATATGAACTTTTATTTTACAATTTTTATTTTTAACTTCTTCTAAAAATTCTTTAGAACATACACCAATAGTTAAATTATTTTCTACTATTTTATCTATTTCTGTTATATATGGCTGGTTTAACACAAATATTTCTTTTTTAAAACCTAATTTTCTTAAATCTACCCCTTCATCTACTGTTGCAATTGCAACAATATCGAATTTATTTATAATATCTAACCTTGTATTTATATATGTACCATATGCTTC
>CALYBF010000122.1 GCA_944393755.1 uncultured Clostridia bacterium
ACGGTAAAAACAAGTGGGGAATAAAAGGACAATGCTTACACGCAAAAAGTTTAAAATTTAAACACCCAATAACAGGAAAAGAAATGAAAATAGAAGCAGAATTACCAGAATATTTTAAAGAGATTTTGAGAAAAATGGGGACGGGGCATTTTTTTCTCAAAATGTAAATTAATGGAAAAATGAGACAAAAAAGCCCCGTCCCCAAAATTCTCATTTTAGGAGGAATTATGGAAGAAGAGAGGTTACAAAAATTTTTATCAAGAGCAGGAATTGCTTCTAGAAGGAAAGCAGAAGAGCTTATTTTAAATGGTGAAATTTCAGTAAATGGAAAAGTTATTAAAGAATTAGGAACTAAAATAAGACCTGATATTGATAAAGTTTTTTATAATGGGAAAGAAGTTAAGTTAAAAGAGAATTTTGTATATATTTTATTAAATAAGCCAATTGGATATGTAACCACAGCAAAAGACCAATTCGATAGAGATACTGTTTTAGATTTGGTTAAAGCGAAAGAAAGAGTAGTTCCTTGCCGGAAGGCTTGATATGTATACTTCTGGAGCTTTAATTCTTACTAATGACGGTGATTTTGTATATAAAGTAACACACCCGAAACACAATATTGAAAAGACTTATACTGTTACTTTAAAGGGTATTGTTACTAAAGAAGAAGTAGAAGAATTACAAAAAGGTGTAAAAATTGATGATTATATTACAAAACCTGCTAAAGTTAAGATTTTAAAAATTGATGAAGATAAAAATCAATCTAGACTAGAAATAACTATTCACGAGGGTAAAAATAGACAAGTAAGAAAGATGTGTGAAACAGTAAATCATAAAGTTTTAGCACTTCATAGAAGCAAGTTTGCAGGGATAAATGTTAAAGATATACCACTTGGAAAATGGAGATATTTAAGTAATGATGAAGTAAATAAAATATTATGATAAAAAAGCCTTGTTACAAGGCTTTTTATGTGTTATAATAAATTTATGTCAAGTATTTAGACATTGGAGTGTAATCCAATAAGAAAGGAGTTATAATGACTAAAAGGAGACGGAGTAGAATTCTTCTAGGCATAATGGTTTTGATTTTGGGAATATTCACATTTTCCATAACTGGATGTGGCAATTCCAAAAAGATTCCAATACCAACTGTCAAAGATGGTGTCTACATTTACGATGATGGAAATATCATCGATGATGATGTGGAATCTCAAATTAATGATATGTTGGTAGATCTAGAAGAAAAGACGGAGGTAGAGTTTGCAGTAATAACTGTTGAAGATTTGCAAGGATTGGAAATTGAAGAGTATGCTAACAATCTTTTTAATACTTTAGGTATTGGAAAGAAAGGAGAAGACAACGGAATTCTTCTTTTGATTTCACAACCTGATGAAAGAGTTAGGTTGGAAATTGGAAGAGGACTAGAAGGTTGTCTAAACGATGCCAAATGTGGCAGAATTCTTGACGACTACTTTGTACCATATCGTGATAACGACGAGTATACAAAAGGAACAGAATTAACAGTCGAAGCAACACTAAATGTTTTGGCTGATGAATATGATGTTCAAATCCAAGGTCTCGATGAAAACTTACAGCTAGAAGAAGGAGAAGACGAAGAAGATAATACAATTATTGTAATAATATATATATTATTGATAATATTGGTTACAATTAAATTTATTATTTCAATAGTGGGAGATAGTGATTATCACGGAGGAGGTGGCATCTTCCTTGGTGGTGGAGGTTCTTCCGGTGGAAGCTTTGGTGGAGGTTTCTCTGGAGGCGGAGGAGCATCCAGATAATATGTCCAATAGGTAAAACAAGGAAAGGAAACTTCAATGAAAAAGTCAAACGGTTTTATGATTGCAGTAATTGTTGTCGTAGTCATAATCGGTGTATGGTTTATTGGAACCAGAAACAGTCTTGTGAGTATGCGTGAGGATGTTGATATGCAACTCTCACAGGTTGAGACTACTCTTCAGAGAAGAAGTGATCTCATCCCTAACTTGGTCGAGACTGTTAAGGGTTATGCAAGCCACGAAGAGGAAGTATTCACAGAGATTGCCGATGCACGTGCCAGACTTTCTGGTAGCATTGAGTCTGGGGATATAGAAGCAATCGGAGAAGCCAACAATGAGCTTGATTCTGCTCTTGGTAGACTTCTTGCTATCTCTGAGAATTATCCAAATCTTCAGGCTAGTGAGCAGTTTATTGCTCTTCAAGATGAGTTGGCTGGAACAGAGAACAGAATTAGTGTTGCTAGGCAATATTATAATGAGAGTGTGAGAAATTATAATACGACTGTTCAGATGTTCCCAACTAGCCTGATTGCAGGTATGAACGGTTTCTATCCTGTTCCGTACTTCGAAGCTGACGAAGGAGCAACTGAAGTTCCAGAGGTTAGTTTTGATTAGTCAATAGCTCTAAAAGGAATCTAGGAAGTTGCAAATGCTTCTTCCTAGATTTCCTTATTAAATAATAAAATTATTTTATCCAATATATTGAAATATAAAGATATTATATATATAATAGAAAAAACGAACATAAGATAAGGAGAGTACAAATGAATACATTAAAATTTGAGCCAGAAGGGTGGAACAATGAAATTACAAAATTAGATGAAAACAATTGGAAAAGTTATAAGGAAAATAACAAAACATTACAAGGTTTAGTAAAAAGATGTGATGATAATTATAATTTATATATAAGTTTTGAAAATGGTTTAGTTGGAAAAATACCACGTGAGGAAGTTGAAGCTATAAAAACAGGAGATAATGGTTTACCAAAAGAAAATTTATGTGTTGGAAAAGTACATAAATTTGTTCAATTTAAAATTAAAGATATGGATAGTGAAAATGAATTAATATTATCTAGAAAGCAAGTTCAAAACGAAGCAATTAATTGGGTTAAAAATGATTTAGAAGTTGGTCAAAAAATAGATGGAATAGTTAAAAATATAAAACCATATGGTGCTTTTATTGAAATTGGTGGTGGAATTGTTGGACTTGCTCATATTGAAGATTTATCTGTTGCAAGAATAAAAACACCCTATGAAAGGCTAAAAATTGGACAAAAACTCGAAGTTGTGGTAAAATCAATAAATAGAGAACAAGGTAAAGTGATTTTATCATATAAAGAAATGTTAGGTTCTTGGGAAGAAAATGCTTCTAAATTTACAGCTGGAACTAGAGTTAAAGGAAAAGTTAGAGAAACAGAAAAAAACAAAAATGGTATTTTTATAGAGCTTACACCTAATCTAGTTGGTATGGCAGAATATGAAGAAGGCTTAGAATATGGACAAGATGTGGAAGTATATATCAAAAAAATAGATTATGATAGAAAAAAGGTAAAATTACTTATTGTATAATTTCAAGGAGGAAGTAGAAATGGTTGAAGATGAAGAAATAAAAACAAAAGTATCACCATTTGCAATAAGAGAAGGAGAAATAAAAACATTTGACGGGAAAGATGGATATGTTTCAATGAACCAAATTGTGCGTAAAATAGATATTGGACACATAAATGATATTCATTTTGCAATTTTGGATTTGGTTAATGAATTTGAATTCATAACATCAAGGCAAATTTACCAAATGCTAGAAATAAAAGGAATCGACTTAAAATCTCAAGATAAATTAAATAATAAACTAGAACAATTAGTTAAATCAAAAATTTTAACTAGATATTATTTTAATTCAGAAGAAGGTAAAGGTATATACCGTATTTATTGTATGGAAAAAATGGGTAAATACCTACTTACTTCTAGAGAAAAAGAGTGTAAATGGCAACCATCTGATAATACAAAACCGGTTGCTATGATTAAAAAAAGATTAGCAGGAAACCAGGTGTTAATTGCATATTTAAGAAAAGTTAAAGCTTTTGATAATTTTGTTGTAAAGCCTACTTTAACTGCAAAAATGACAGGTAAAACATTTAAAGCAACAGGTGGTAGTGTTAAACTTACTAAAAATAAAAAATCTATAGAGTTTTTGTTTGAGGTCATTAGAAGAGAAGATGACTGGAAGAAAAAATTGATTGAAAAAATGAGATTATATAAAGATTTCTATGAAAATTTTGTTACAGGAGATTCTGGTTTTTCAAATATACCTCAGTTAATACTTGTATGTGAAGATGATAGACATATGGCAGAAACTTTTAAAGAAATTGTATTAAATAAAGTAGAAATTCCTAAAATAAAATTATATTTTACAACTGATTTAAGGCAAAATGAAGAAACATTAGAGAGTACTTTAGTAGAATTTAAATTGGTAGACGGTAAATATAAAAAAGAAGATGTAGAATTAAAATTACTTGGTATGTAAATATAAAAATTTAA
>CALYBF010000123.1 GCA_944393755.1 uncultured Clostridia bacterium
GTAATTGTTCAGGTTTAACAAATTTAGATGTAAGTAACTTTGATACAAGTAATGTAACTGATATGAGTGTGATGTTTGATTATTGTTCAGGTTTAACAAATTTAGATGTAAGTAACTTTGACACAAGTAATGTAACTGATATGAGTGCGATGTTTGGTAATTGTTCAGGTTTAACAAATTTAGATGTAAGTAACTTTGATACAAGTAATGTAACTGATATGAGTGTGATGTTTCAGGCCTGTTCAGGTTTAACAACACTAGATGTAAGCAACTTTGTTACAAGTAAAGTAACAAATATGAGTTATATGTTTCAGAGTTGTGGTGATTTAACAACATTGGATTTAAGTAATTTTAATACAAGTAATGTAACAGATATGACTTATATGTTTAGGGACTGTTATGCGTTAAAAACATTAGATGTAAGTAATTTTGATACACGAAGAGTAACATCTATGTATGGAATGTTTTCAGATTGCTCAAGATTAACGAGTTTAGAAGTAAATAACTTTGATACAAGCAATGTAACATCTATGAGCAGTATGTTTTATGATTGCTCAGGTTTAACAATACTAGATATAAGTAATTTTGATACAAGAAAAGCAACAAAAATGGAGCAAATGTTTTGTGGATGTGAATCGTTAACAACAATATACGTAGGACCAAATTGGACAACTGAAAATGCCAGTACGAATGATATGTTTAGCCATTGTGGAACAAGTAGTGTTACACATATATAATTGAAGGAATGTTATAGAGAGGAGAAATAAGTTTGAATAAGAAAATTATTATAATAGGAATAATAGTGTTTATTGTGATTATAGTAGTAGTTTTGATATTTAAGCCACAAGAAAATACAACGAAAAATACATTAGAAGGAAATCAAATAACCAAAGAAAAATTTAATGATAATTTAATAGAAAATGTAGAAGAAAAACTTTCAAGTGCAGGAATAGAAGTAATGAAAGGTGTTCCTGCAAGATTTAAAGAATTAGAAGGAAATGAATATTTGGTAATGGAGAATGGAGAAGAAACAGAAAAAACATTTGAAATGTATCCAATAAATATTAGAGAGAAAATACAATTGCTAGGAGAAGATGTTTCTGATGGAAAAGTTACAATAGATGGGAAAACAGAAGGAATATTAAGTTCAAGTGTTTTAATTATAAATTTTTCAGATGAAGGTTTAAAAAATCAAATTATGCAAGCATTGGACTTATAACTAATAGAATAAATTTGTTTTACAGTAAACTAATATTTAATTGTTGCTTTATCCTTTTCTGGTTTTGGATTTTAGTTACTATTCACAGCCGAACTGAATAAAAATGCTTGTAATATAGCTGTAATCAAAACTTAACACAAAAAATAAAAAAACTTTTTATAAAAAATTTGCATAAAAAAATGTACTTTTAATTTTAGCGGGAGTAAGCATTGCAATGCTAACAGGTAACAATGGAATTTTAACACAAGTACAAAAAGCTAAAACAGAAACAGAAAATGCTGCTAAAAATGAAGCAGCAATACTAGATGAATATAATAAATATTTAAATAATGAAGTATGAGGAACAGTAGAAGGTGGAACAAAACCTGAAACAGATGACCAAGGCTATTTTGAAAAAAATAGTACAATAAATGGTGGAGAAGGAAATGCAGATAACCCAACAATACCAGCAGGTTTTAAACCAATAAATGAAAATGGAGCAGATTGGGGAGACGGAAGTAAAGCACCAGATACAGCAAGTGTAGAAAATGGTTTAGTAATAGAAGATAAAGCAGGAAACCAATTTGTATGGATACCAGTAAGAGGAGAATATAAAAGAAATACAACTTATGATAGTGAATTAGAAATACCAGAAGGAAAAACAGAAGATGAAGCTATTGGAGAAATAAATGAAGAAGCAGAAAGAGAAGCAGTAACAAGTAAAGGAGGATTTTATATATCAAGATATGAAGCAGGAAAAGAAATAAGTGAGGGAACAAATAAATAAGTAAGTAAAGCAGGAGTAACAGTATGGAACAGTATTGCTCAAATAAATTGTAAAACTGAAGCAAAGAAATTTATAAATAATAAAAATGTAAAAAGTGCATTATGTTCAGGAATACAATGGGATATGACAATGACATTTGTAAATGGAAAGAAAGATGGAGCAGGAAATACAATAGATGTAACAGTAAATGGAGATAGAGGAGGTTCATCAAAAGCGACTTCTGGACAACACCCAGCAGATAGAATGTGTAATATATTTGATTTAGAGGAAAATTATTATGAATATGTAGCTGAAAAAAACTCTTGCGTCGACTACGGTCAGTTTGTCGATAGGGGAGGCTATTACGTCGGTAGCTCTTCAGCTTCGCACCGTAGCGGCAGCTATGGCAATGCCAGCAGCGACGATTCCTTCCGTTTCACACTTTATGTAATGTAGTACTGAAGGCTAAAGCCGTTTAGTTAAAAATATAGAAAACCAGAAAAAAATAGATTTTTATGAAATAAGAAGGTCGCTAGCGGGTTTACTCGCAAGCGAGCCAAATTTTATGTAAATTTTGCAAAGAATAAAAAAAGAAGATATTAAAAATGAATAATATCTTCTTTTTCTTCTAGTTGTCGTTGTGCTTGTGGCTTTTTTAGGTATAAAGGTAAAATGTTGTTTATTTGTCTATCAAGAGTTTCAAATTCTATTCCAGAATTATATAATTCTAAACCACAAAGTCCTAAATAATAAGAATTTAAAAGGTTTTGCTTTTCGTTAGAAAAATGAGCATAAGGAATAGTTTTTTCTATGTCATTTTTATATTTTGTTGTAGCATCTCCTGTAAAATAAATATTACCAGTTTCATTGCTATCTTCTATATAAGTATCAATAATAGAAAGAGTAGCCTCTACAGTTTCTGCTTGTGGTTCTATTAAAATATCTAAAATATCATCATCAGTTTTTTTGTATAAAGCATAATAACAATTATCATTTTTACAATCAATCATAGAACAGATAAGTGAATTATTAGGTAATTTATCACTTATTTGTCTTGCTAAAGTCTCCAAAGAAGTAACACCAACAATAGGTATTCCTTTACTATCATAAAAAGCCTTAACAGTTGCAACACCAATTCTAATACCTGTAAAAGAACCGAGGTCCTATATCACAAACAATTAAATCAATATCATCTAAAGAAAGATTAGTTTTATTAAAAATCTCATTAATTGTAGGCATAAGAGTAATAGAGTGAGTGTTATTACTAATTGCATCTAATTTACAAATAAGGTCTTTATCATCTAAAATAGAAACTCCGACACACATTACTTGAAGTATCAATACTAAGAATTTTCAATTATAAGCCTCCTTACATCATCATTATTTTCATCTTTTTCAAAAGTAATATGAATATAGTGTTTAGGAAGAGTATCTAAAATTAATTCTCCCCACTCAATTAAGCAAATACCATTTCCGAAATATTCATCTCCACCAATTTCATAAAACTCTGAAGAATCTGAAAGTCTATATACATCAAAATGGAAAATATTTATTTTATCATTTTTATATTCATTAACAATAGTAAAAGTAGGACTAGAAATCTCATTTTCTAGACCAAAATAAGATAAAAAGCCTTCTACAAATTTAGTTTTACCAGAACCGAAGTTCACCAGTTAAAACAATAATGGCATTTTTATCAACTTTAGAAGCAAAATTATTTGCAAAATTTCTTGTTTCTTCTTCACTATTTGATGTAAATATAAAATTATCAATCATAAAAAAACTCCTAAAATTATTGTTAAATTATCTTTAAAAAATACTTGATTTAAAGACAAAGATATTATAATATAAAAAAGCAAAAAAATCAATTAAAAGGGTTGATAAAAAATAAAAAATGTAATATAATTGTAAAGAATTTGTAACAAAAAAGAAATAAAAAGTAAGGATGGGAAAATAATGTTTAAATTAGGGCTTGGACAAGATATAGGAATAGATTTAGGAACAGCAACAGTTATTGCATATGTAAAAGGAAAAGGAATAGTATTAAGAGAACCTTCTGTTGTAGCAGTAGATAATACAACAGGAGAAGTTTTAGCGGTTGGTCAAGAAGCAAGAAGAATGCTAGGAAGAACACCAGGAAATATAGTAGCAACAAGACCTTTAAGAGATGGTGTAATATCAGATTATACCGTAACTGAAAAAATGCTTAAATATTTCATAAATAAAGTATGTGGAAAATTTATCTTTGCACCAAGAATAATGATTTGTATTCCATCACAAGTAACAGAAGTAGAAAAGAAAGCAGTAATAGATGCAGCA
>CALYBF010000124.1 GCA_944393755.1 uncultured Clostridia bacterium
AATACCTAAAAATATAGAACTTTCAAACGAGCAAAAAGATTATATAGTAGAAGTAATTATGACTTGGATAAAAAGACAAATTGAAAATTAAAAAAATTGTAGATTTTTGCATTATTATATGATAAAATAAGTTTACCAAATTCTTGGGAGGATGTTAAAAAATGGTCATAAAAAATTATTACAAAATATTAGGATTAGAAACAAGTCATGTTTCAATAGATGAAATAAGACAAGCGTATAGACAATCTGCTAAAAAATATCACCCAGACTTAAATGTGGGAGATAGCTTAGCAGAAGAAAGAATTAAAGATATAAACGAGGCATATAAGGTTTTATCAACACCATCTTCTAAAAGAAAATATGATAGAACGTGGAATTCTAGATTTGGAAAAGGTGAAAAAGCTTTTTCTAATAAATCACAAAAAGGTGCTATTTTTAATATGTTTTTAGGAAATATAGAAGAAACTCCTAAAACTAAAACAATAAGAAAAACACCTATAAAAGGAGAAAATGTAGAAACTGAAATAAATGTAAATATTTATGATGCTTTTTATGGTTTAGATAAACAAATTTCTCTAAAAAATGCTGATGGAAACAATAAAATATATACAGTAAAAATTCCTAAAGGAATTAGAAATGGAGAAAAAATTAGATTAATAGGTCAAGGAAGAGAAGGTAAAGATGGTGGTAAAAACGGAGATTTATTAATAAAAATAAATATAGAAGATGATAAAAAGTTTAAATTAAAAGGATATGATATATATACAGATTTATTACTAACACCTTGGGAAGCAGCTTTAGGAACAAGAACTACTGTTAGTTCAATAGATGATGAAACAAATGTATATGTACCAGAAGGAATACAAACTGGAGAAAAAATACGTATACCAAATAAAGGGTATTATTCTAATAAAGAAGATAGAGGAGATTTAGTAGCAGAAGTTAAAATAGTAGTTCCAAAAACACTAAGTGATGAAGAAAAAAATGTATATAAAGAACTAAGTAAAATATCAAAATTTAAACCAAGAAGCTAAAAAATGAAACTTTACATAAATTTTATATTGACAAACCCCATATTTTTCGTTATAATAAATATAGTGTTTAACAAAAGAAAAACTATGGACTAAAACATAGAAATGAGGTGTAAAAGAATGGATGCCATACAAGGAAAACATTTTAGTATAACAGATCCAGAGGGTGTAAAGACAGTAATATATGAAGTTTATACTACAAAAAAAGAGTTTTTAAATGAATATCCAAAATTTACTGTGGAAAGGCTTGAACATACAGAAGAAATAGTAGGCAACTATAATAAAAAAACTTTTTATGTTGATGACCCACAGAAAGAAGGAAATCAATTAATTATTTTATCATTTGGACAAGATAAAGTAGTTATTAATAATGGTGTCTTAATAGGTGATGAAGTAAAAATAACAAAAAAACCAGTTCCTTTTAAATTTGACACAATATACTCAGAAAAACCAATCGAATTTAAGGAATTTCAATATACACCTAACTTAAAAAGACAGATATCTATTATAGACCCTGAAACAACAGAAGAAATAAAGCCAGTTCTTTATTTTGATGAGAAAACAAATGAAGTAAAAGGAAAATGTAAATTAAAACCATATAAGTCTTATTTCGCTTTTGAGATAAGAGAATAATAGGGAGGAAAAACAATGTCTGATAATATGCAAGGAAAAAGAAAACCAACAGGAGCAGATGAAACATATAGTATAACATTTGTGAGTGCAAAAGCACAAACACGTTCTCTTGATGAAAAACCAACTACAGAAAATACTAAAACAGAAGTAGGCAAAGCAGGAAAAATAGAAGTAGTATTAAGTACAGAGCTTGGTAATAATGTAATGAGTATAAAAGCAAAAGATAATGATAGATCTTCAAGAGAAGGAGAGGCTAGATAAAACAAAAGAGAAGGTGTAAGATATGAATTATAAAATAGAAGGAGCAATAAGAAGAAATAGAAAATATTTTATTATATATGCAATACTATGGGTTGTAATTGCCATAGTATTTGTTTCGCCATTTAGTTATAGTGCACATGTTGCAGGGCTAGATGGTAAATTTAGTTTGGAGATATTTATAGAAACATTTGGAACTTCAATTACAAACCCATTTGGTACATTTGGAAATTTAATATCAAGTGAAGCAATAGGTAATTATATTTCAACATTATTAGTAGTTACAATATTTTATACAGTATTTTTCTTTATTGGTTTTGTAAGGTCAGCACCTAAAAATGAATATTCAGATATAGAACATGGTTCTAGTGATTGGTCTCAAAGAGGAGAACAATATAGAATTTTAAATAAAAATAATGGAATAATACTTGCTGAAGATAATTACTTGCCTTTGGATAAGAGAGGAAATGTAAATGTATTGGTAGTTGGACGGTTCTGGTTCTGGTAAATCAGCTTCATATTCAATACCAAATGCATTTCAATGTTTAGGTTCATATGTGTTTACAGACCCTAAAGGAGAATTATATGACACAACAGCAGGTTATTTGAAAAAACAAGGTTATGATATAAAAGTATTAAATTTAGTAAGACCACAATATAGTGATGGTTATAACCCACTTATGCATATTTCATCAGAATTAGATGTTGATGTAATTGCAAATACAGTTGTAAAAGGACAAAAATCTGAAAGTTCATCATCAGACCCATATTGGGATGATATGGCAGAATTATTGTTAAAATCATTAATATATTATTTAATAGCAACAAGACCAGAAGAAGAACAAAACTTAGCAAGCTGTGCAGAACTTGTTAGAGCAGCAAATAATAAAGGTGGAAGCAATTTACTTTCAGAGTTAATGAGTCAACTTCCATATGACCATCCAGCTAGAATGAACTATAAATCTATTGAAATAGCACCAGAAAAAACATATGGTTCTATCTTGAGTTCATTACAAGCAAAACTTGGTAAATTTGACTCAAAAGAAATAGCAGAACTAACATCTACAGATACAATAGATTTTGAAGAAATAGGAAATAAGAAAACAGCAGTATATGTAATATCATCAGATACACACACAGCATATGATTTCTTACTTACAATTTTCTTCTCACAAATGATACAACAATTATATGATTATGCAGATTTAAATGGTGGAAGATTAAAACAACAAACATTTTTCATATTAGATGAGTTTGCAAATATAGGTAAAATACCAGATTTTGATAAGAAAATATCTACATCAAGAAGTAGAGGAATATCATTTAGTGTTATTTTACAAAATGTAGACCAATTAGAAGCTGTTTATGAAAAATCGTATGAAACAATTATGGGTAACTGTGATACACACGTATTTTTAGGAAGTAACTCATATAAAACAGTTGAATATTTCTCTAAAGCATTAGGAGAAAAAACAATAGAAAGAGATAGCACATCTATAAATAGAGATAGACAAAACTGGAAAACAGGAAAATCAGTATCAGACCAAGTAATGGCAAGAGCACTTATGACACCAGATGAGCTTAGAAGGTTAGATAATGATTTATGTATTATATTTGAAAAAGGAATTAAGCCTATAAAAGCAAATAAATTTTATTATTTTAAACATCCAATGGCAAAGAAAATGGCAGAAGTAGCAATTAGCCATAATGATATAGGAGAAAAAGATAGAGGAACTTGGAGAAAATATAACCCATATAATCCATATGTAGATGATAAAGAAGAAGAAAAAGAGAAAAAACAAGACTTAAAAGTAGAATCATTAGACGACTTATTTGAAGATGAACCAGAAGATAATAAGCATAAAGAAGAAAATAAAGAAAAAACAAATAAAGATATCAAAGAAGGTGTAAAAGGAGAGTTAAAAGAAGAAGTAAAACCATTAGATTTAGAAGAATTTAATGAAGCACCTATATTACCACAAGAAACAGAAGAAGATGATACTTATGATTTACAAAAAGAATTAGAAGCAAAATTTGATGAATTATTTGGACCAATGGATGAGACATAAGGGGACACCCACATTTTGTCTCAATCCATAAAAATATTAAAGTTAGAAAAGTGAATTTTCTAACTTTTTTTGTTTAATTAGTAATTTCTTTATTGATTTCAGACAAAGTGAAGAAAAATTACAACTCTAATTCATCAGTATCTTTTTGTAAAACACCATTTTCAATAACAATAGGAGTAGAAGTTGTTGTATTACTAATAAAATCTTTTTTATATATTAGGAAAGTAAAGCAAATTGTTTTAAAATAAAGCAAAAAATAAATTTTTACTCAAAACTGCTTGC
>CALYBF010000125.1 GCA_944393755.1 uncultured Clostridia bacterium
GACCTACTGCCTGAAAAGCTAGATTCATAAGTTTGCCAGCACGTCCTACAAAAGGCTCCCCTAATCTATCCTCATCCGCACCAGGTCCTTCACCAATAAGCATTAATTTAGCATTTTTATTACCTGTTCCAAAAACTATATTTTGCCTACCTGTGCATAATTTACACTTTTTACAATCGATAATTGATTTTTCTAAATCTTCCCAATTGTCAAACATATCTTACTCCTTTTATTACAATATTTATTTAACACAATTTTCTAATAAGACTATTTTTTCTTCTGTATCTGTATCTATTTTAGCATTTGTTCCAATTGGTATTACTATTTTTTCTTCAACATGACCAAAATTATTTGATTTTATAATAGGAAAATTATATTTATCACCAATAACATCAAAAACAATTTGCTCTAAAGAAATATTACTTTCATTAGTATAATTACCTATCCATAAACCATTTATTTTATTAAAAACACCATTTTGTTTCAGATAATATAAATAGTTATAAGCCAGGCAAGGTCCTGTTTCAAAACCTAATTCTTCTATAAATAATATTTTATCATTAAAATCTATTTTATATTTACCTTCTACAAGTCCTCTTGTTAAGCTAAGATTTCCACCAACTAACTTACCAGTTGCCACACCTTCTTTTAGAACTTTGTAATCTTGAGGCTTACCTAAATTTGTATCACAATTAACAAAACGTTTTATAGCTTCGTTAAAACTAAAGTCAGTTGCATCAGTTGCAATTGTTTTAAAATTAGTACTACTAAATGTAACAAGTCTACATTTAGAATTTATAACATTTGTAATTGATGTTATATCACTATAACCACATATAATTTTAGGGTTTTCTTTTATTAAATCATAATCTAAATACTCAAAAGTACAATTTGAATTTTCTCCACCTTTAGCACACCATATCATTTTTATATCTTTATTGGAAAACATATAATTTATATCATCTGCTTTTTCTTTGACACTACTACTATAACCTAAACTATTAGAAAAAAGATTTTTAGAAAATTCTACTTTAAAACCTTTTTCTTCTACTTTCTTTTTAGCTAGCATAATTTCATCTACATTTTCACCAATGATAGGGTCAGAAGGTGCCACAACACCTATTGTATCACCTATATTTAATTTATTTGGAATAATCATATTTTCTCCTTTTACTTTTTATTTTTTCTTTTTTGTTTTTATTTTCTCTTTCTTATTATTATTTTTCTTTTTTTTATTTTCTTTCTATTCATTTTTTTATTTATATTAAAGCAATTAGAGCAGTATTTAGACCAAATTTTTCCTTTTCTACTCTATATGAGTGTAAAATTCCAGGGTTACACATTGTACATATTTTGCTATCTATTATATTTTCTTCTTTTACTCCAATATTTTTTAAAATAATTTTATTAATCAAAACAGTATCAATATTCCATTTGTTATTTTCTTGTTTTTCTTCAATAATGTTTTTTAAATTATCTTGTCCCAAGTTTTGAAATTCTTTAAAAAACATATCTTTAACAGTTTCTTCAACTTCAAAATGGCATTTTCTAATAGAAGGGCAAATACATACAATAATGTCTTCTTTCTTACACTTAAACTCTTTTACCATTTTTTCTATAGTTTTAATAGAAATTCTTTGAAGTGTACCTTTCCAACCAGAGTGCGTATTTGCAATTACTTTTTTTACAGGGTCAAAAAATAATAAAGAAATGCAATCAGCACTTGTAGTACTAAGAACTATATCTTTCTTGTTTGTAATTAAACCATCTATATTTTCATATTCTTTCATATTAAAATCTGGTTCATCTTTGTTAATTTTACTATAAACAGTTGTAACATTATTAGTATGTCTTTGAATACCTTTAACTAAATTTGTATAATCTAAACATATATTATCACATAAATTTTTGTAATTATTAATAACTTTTTCATATTCAAATTCATTATTTTCATTATTTTCATAATTTTTAGAAGAAGTTCTAAAATTAACATTTGTGCCTAAAGAATAGCAATGTGAAATAATATCACTATATTCTAGCAACTTTCTAAACTGTAGATATTCTATATCACTATTTTTAATATGAATAACACTCTCATTAGATAACTCCATTTTTCCTCCTTGAGACATTTTAGGGAAGGGGAGTTTTTTTCTCATTTTTGAATTATTTTGCATTTGAAACCAAAAATGACCCGTCCCCATTTTGTCTCATTTTATTTAATATATCGTCTTTTGTTTTTTTGTCTATATAATTGTATTTATTATTGTTTAGTTTAGGGTTAAAACCACATATTGTTTTGTATTCACAATATTCACAAGGTGTTTTTCCTTGTTTATTATATGGTTTTAAATCTATTTTTCCACTTAATATTTCTTTTGATATGTCTTTTATTGTTTTATAAATATATTCTTGTAAAATTTTAAATTCTTCTTGTTTTACCCCATTTGTATTTCTTTGGTTTATTTCTCCTTTTGTTGTTATTCCAGCAGGTACTAAATTTGATGTTCCTGATTTTAATGTATTGTCGTTCATTTTAATTATTTTTACATCTGCAATAATTAGCCCTTTCATCTTGAAATTTTTTCTTATCATTTCTTCTATTTCATCTTCATTTAATCTCTTATCTGCATTTGCCATTTGTTCTAATAATGAAAAATAAAATATTCCTGCTGGCATTATATCTTCTTTTCTACAAATTGCATCTGTATATGTTAGAAGTTGTATTTGAAGCCCTGCATATACTTCGTTTAAATCTATATTTTTTGCTGATGATTTATAATCTATTATTCTTAAGTATTTTCCATCTTCTTTTTTAGCAGTATCAATTCTATCTATTTTTCCTGTTATTTCTATTTTTTTACCATTATCTAATTCTAAAATAATTGGCTCATATTTTCCCTTTTCTCCAAATTCTACTTCTGTTCCACTTACTTCAAAATCACTATTTACAATTGTTATAATTACGTATTTTAAGGCTTTTGTTATTATTCTTTTTAATCTTCTAACTAGCACTTTATACTTAGCTGTTGCTGTAAAGATAAAGTTTTTGTTTAAATTTAAACTTTCATCTATAATATTAGATACTATTTCTAATATTTTATCTTCTTCAATTTCTGCTAAATCTATATCTTCTTCTCTTACTACTTTAAAGAAACTATCTATTGTTTCATGCATAAATGAACCTGTATTAAAACTTTGTACTTTTAATGTCTCTTTTTCTTTTAACTTTAAACCATATTGTAAATAATATGAAAATGGACATCCTCTATATTTTTCTAATCTTGATATGCTTGTTTTTAAAGTATTTCCATATAATTTGTCTATATTTTCTTGTTTTATTTTTTCTGGTAAGTTTGTATAATTTAAACCTTGCATATCACTTGTAAGTTTTTTATTCCACTCTTCTTGTCCTTTATAATAATTATATATTTGATACCATATTTCATCTATTTTTTCTCTGTTCTTTATTTTTGCTATATTTTCTATTAATTCTTCATATGTAACTTTTTTATTTACAATTTCATATTTTTTATTTATAACATCACTTTCTTCTTTCATTTTAGGAAACATTTTTTTAATTTGACTTATTAACACAGAAGGTCTAAGTGATTTTCCGTCTTTATCTGATGAGCTATATGATAAATACAATTTTTCTTCTGCTGTTGTAAAAGCTTTATATATATTAAATTTATCTTCATACAAATTATCTATTGTTCCATTTGCAAGTTCTATTCCGTCTTGTTTTAATATTTCTCTGTCGCTATCATTTAAGAACCCTTCATCTTTATTACTACTTGGAAATACTCCATCATTTAAACCTAATATAAATACAGCTTTTACTTTATGGCTTCTTGATCTATCTACATCTCCTAATATTACTTGGTCTGCTGTTCCTGGTATTTTACCAAGACCACTATTTTTTAAACCTATTTTGAATATTTTTTGATATTTATCAATAGTAATTTTTTCATCATCAAATATTAAAACCATTTTATCAAATATATCAATTATTATTTCATAACTTTCTTTATATTCTTTTGCTAAATCTAATAAATCTTTTTCCTCTAGTTCTGAAATCTTTTTAGATATTTTTTCTTCTATATTTTGATTTATTATAAAATTATATAAAGCAATTGTTATATTTTTAACAGTTCT
>CALYBF010000126.1 GCA_944393755.1 uncultured Clostridia bacterium
AATAAATCGAGGGCTTAACCACAGTATTAAAAATCAATCGGTAAATTATTCATCTATGTATTTTTCAGTGTGCTAAAGTTTAATAAGCTTTAACGCTATATAATTTTCTAGTGATGATGACATTTAGGGAAATACCTGTTCCCATCCCGAACACAGAAGTCAAGCCTAAATGTGCCGAAAATACTTGTGGGTTACCCTGCTGGGAAGATAGGTTGTCGCTAGTTTTTTTTATTTTTTTGAGGTGAAGAATATTGAGTAAAGTAATTTGGAAACCAGGTTGTTTTGTATATCCAATACCAGCAGTGATGGTAAGTTGTGGTACAGTAGAAAATTCAAATATAATAACAGTTGCGTGGACAGGCATATTAAATACAAACCCAGCAATGGTGTATATATCAGTAAGACCAACTAGGTATTCATATAAATTAATAAAACAACAAGGAGAGTTTGTAATAAATCTTACAAACGAGAAATTAGTATATGCAACTGATTGGTGTGGCGTAAAAACAGGTGAAAAGGTTGATAAATTTAAAGAAATGAACTTACATAAAGAAAAAGCAAAATTTGTTAAATGTCCATTAATCAAAGAAAGTCCTGTTTCAATTGAGTGCAAAGTAAAAGAAATAAAAGAACTTGGTTCACATCATATGTTTATAGCAGAAGTATTATCAATAGATGCTGATGATAAATATATAAATGAAAAAGGAGCTTTTGATATTTCAAAATGTAATTTAATTGCATATGCAAATGGAAACTATTATACACTTGGAAAAAAGTTAGGAAAGTTTGGTTTTTCAGTTCGAAAAAATAAAAGAAAGAATAGAAAATAGCGAAAAATAATAACAATAAAAATAAAAAGAAAAAAGTAAAAATAATAAAAAATTATAAATATGTAAGGGGGCACCAATTGGTGCCCCCTTTTTGAAGACTTATGACAAGAAATCGTTGATGGTAAGCTGTGAGAGTGTAGAAACTGCAGGTTCAACATCCCATACAACTGCCATACCAGGACCAGCAGTTATGGCATCCATAACCTGGGATACAGGAATAGTGTAAATACCACAACTCTTTTCCATAGCAGTGTCTACGATAACTGCGTTTCCATCTTCAATGGCAAACCAGGTAACATAGTGCCCACCCTTGTGATTTGGATCGCCAAGGTAAACAGAGTTTTCCACTCTGATAGGAACTACAATACCTCTAGAAAGATTCTGAAGAATCTTCCCAACAGAAGTGATACGAGTATCTCTTCCAATCTCGAGTTCATCATCAAGGCTAAAGAGATTGATAATATTGTCAAGCCAGAAGAAGTTAGTACCAACTCCTGAAGGTTTGCCGAACTTCTCGAAAACCTCATCAAGAGATGTGCAAGCTTGAACTTCTTCGTCATCAGGAAAACGCTCATAGATAGCGTCAAGAGTAGCAACAGGTGCACTCATCGCTCCAGGCTTGTTTTCAAGCTTCCAGCTACGGTAACCCTTTTGAACAAGGGCATCAATCACTGACGAAACAGTAGGGTTAAGCTCAAAAAGCATCTTTGAGCCCGGGCTTGCAATGTTGTTAAAGTAATTTATAACAACAGAAGCCTGAAGTGCACCACAAGATGCGTTTCCACAAGTGTTAGCAGCTCCAAATGGCATATTATTCCACTTGGGGTTGGATGCAAATGGAACTGAATCAGGAAGCTTAGCACCACAATTCAAACCTTTGAAGATTGAATAGTTGCCGGAAAGCTCCTCGACAGATTGAAGAAACTCTTCTGAAGCTTCTCTCTGAAAATCACTACGCCTTATGTGCTCCTTTCTTGAGACGGTACAACTAGGAACGTCCTCGATGCCAATAATACTGAACATAAGTCTCCTTTCAACGTTTGCCCTTATGGACATAAATATATTATACTATAAAAATAAATAAAAATCAAATTTAATATTGACTAACCATAGATGGTCTTATATTATATAGGTATAATATAAAGAAAGGGGAGAAAAGTATGCAATATGAAATTTTAGGAAAAACAGTACCAGTAGTTGAAACGACTTTAAAAAGAGGAGAAACAATGTTTACACAAAGCGGTGGTATGGCGTGGCAAACAGAAGGAATAAAAATGTCTACAAATGCTCGTGGAGGAGTTATGAAAAGTTTAGGAAGAATGTTTACAGGAGAAAGTATATTTATGAGTTCTTTTACAGCAGAAGTAGATGGAGCAAAAGTAGCTTTTGCAACAACAGTACCAGGTGATATTATAATACTTGATATGAATCAAATTCCTAATGGTATGATATTTCAAAAAAGAGCTTTTCTTTGTGCCGAAGATGGTATTTCTTTAAGTGTTAAATTTACAAAAAGAATATCAGCTGCACTATTTGGTGGAGAAGGTTTCATACTTCAAGAAGCAAAAGGTAATGGTATGTTATTTTTAGAAGTTGATGGAGATCCAGTAGTTAAAGAATTAGCAGAAGGGGAAGTTCTAAAAGTAGATACTGGAAATGTAGTAGCATTTGAGCCAACAGTTTCATATGAAATAGAAACTGTAAAAGGACTTGGAAATATTTTCTTAGGTGGAGAAGGTTTATTTTTAACTAAATTAGTAGGACCAGGAAAAGTAATTATCCAATCACAAAACTTTGGAGATTTTGCAGGTAGAATAGCAAGTCTTATTCCAACAGGAAAGTAAAATAAAAATATTGGAAAAACCGGTTATTTTTTGAATTTTCTTTGTAAAAACCATTGACAATCAATAAAAAAAATGATAAAATATTTGAGCATATGTTATTACGGACATATGCTCACATCGTTTAAAAAAGTAAGGTAATAAATACGGAGGTGTTATCAAATGGCAGCAAAAGGACCAAGAGAAAATATAACATTAGAATGTACAGAGTGTAAAAGAAGAAATTACACAACAACAAAAAATAAAAGAAACAATACAGATAGACTAGAAATAGTTAAGTATTGTAAATATTGTAAAAAACGTACAACACATAAAGAAACAAAATAGTCTATAATGGCAATTTTGAGGAGGATAAAAAATGCCTAAAAAAGAAATGAAAAACAATAAAAAAGAAAATAGTAAAAACAAGAAAAGTTTTTTCAAAGATTTTAAAGCAGAATTAAAGAAAGTTGTTTGGCCAACACCAAAACAATTAGTTAATAATACAGTAGCAGTAATAACAATAGTTTTAATTACAGCTGCAATCGTTTTTGTGTTAGATTTAACTTTTGAAACTTTAAATAAACACGGAGTTGATAAAGTAAAAGAATCAATTACACAAATTGAAGATTCAAAAGAAGAAACAAACACACAAACAGATAGTAATACTGTAACAACAGATGAAAATTCAAACAATGAAACAACAGAAAATAGTGCTAATGAAACTAGCACAGAAAATGTTGCACAATAAATAAAGGAGGCTAAAACTATGTCTCAAAAAGATTATGATACAGTACCTAGATGGTATGTAGTACATACTTATTCAGGATATGAAAACAAAGTAAAAACAGACTTGGAAAAAACAATAAAAAATAGAGAATTAGAAGAATATTTCTTTGATATCGTAGTTCCTATGGAAGAACAAATAGAAATTAAAGATGGAAAAAGAAAAACTAATTTAAAAAAAGTTTTTCCAGGATATGTTTTAATAAAAATGATAGTAACTGAAGAAACTTGGTACATAGTTAGAAATACTAGAGGTGTTACTGGTTTTGTAGGTTCTGGAACAGATCCAATACCATTAACAGATGATGAAATAAGAGCAATGGGATTTGAAGATGTTCCAATAAATGTAGATTATGATGTAAATGAACAAGTACAAGTAATGAACGGACCATTTGAAGGTTTTATCGGTACTGTTCAAGAAATCAATAAAGAAAGACACAAAGTAAAAGTTTTAGTATCTATGTTTGGAAGAGAAACACCAGTAGAATTAGAATTTTCACAAGTACAAAAAGTAAAATAACAAAATATTTAAGGAGGTGCCATAAAAATGGCAGAAAAAGAAATTACAAACGTTATTAAATTACAAATAGAAGCAGGGAAAGCATCACCAGCTCCACCAGTAGGACCAGCTTTAGGTTCAAGTGGTGTAAACATTATGCAATTCGTAAAAGA
>CALYBF010000127.1 GCA_944393755.1 uncultured Clostridia bacterium
TCCATTGGCAAGAAATTAAAACCTCTTTCATACATTTCAAGTACTAACTCTAAGATAGCATACATATTCTTATCTTTTACTGTTGCACTATTTCCTGCTAAATCTATTTCTTTCATCTTATTTTTTACTTTTTCCTCTCCAAATATCATACAATCACTATCAAATTCATCAGCTCTAATTGAGAAATATGCTGCATAATAAGCTAAAGGCTCGTGTACCTTAAACCACGCTATTCTAAAAGCATTTGTAACATATGCTGCTGCGTGTGCTTTTGGGAACATATATTTTATCTTTTCACAAGACTTAATATACCAGTCTGGTACATTATGTTCTTTCATTAATTCTTTATATTGCTCCCATTTAGGCTCTTTTCCTTTTGCTACTTTTCCTTTACGTACTGACTCCATTATTTTAAAAGAATCATTTGGTGGTAAGCCCATTTTTATAAGATAAATCATAATATCATCACGGCAACATATAGCATCTTGAAGAGTTACTGTTCCTTGTTCTATTAAGCTTTGAGCATTTCCTAACCATACGTCGGTTCCATGTGATAAACCAGATATTCTAATTAATTCATCAAATGTTTTTGGTTTTGTATCAACAAGCATACCTCTAACAAATTTTGTTCCAAATTCTGGTATTCCAAAGCTTCCTACTTCTGAATGTATTTGTTCTGGTGTTACTCCTAAAGCCTTTGTTGAGCTAAATATTGACATTGTTTCTTTATCATCTAAAGGTACTTTTCTTGGGTCTATTCCTGTAATATCTTGAAGCATTCTTATTACTGTTGGGTCATCATGTCCTAGTATATCTAGTTTAAGTAAGTTTTGGTCTATTGAGTGATAATCAAAATGTGTTGTTATTATATCTGAATTAGGGTCATCTGCTGGGTGTTGTACCGGACAAAATTCATATATTTCTCTTCCTTTTGGTACTACTATAATTCCACCTGGGTGCTGTCCTGTTGTTCTTTTTATTCCTGTACAACCGTCCTGCTAACCTTTGTGTTTCTGCTCTATTTATCGGTATATTTCTTTCTTCAAAATATTTTTTGACATATCCATATGCTGTTTTATCTGCTATTGTACCTATTGTTCCTGCTTTAAATGTTGTTCCTTTCCCAAATATTACTTCTGTATATTTGTGTGCTTTTGCTTGGTATTCTCCTGAAAAGTTTAAGTCTATATCTGGTTCTTTATCTCCATTAAAGCCAAGAAATGTTTCAAATGGTATGTCTAACCCATCTTTATCTAATTTATGTCCACATTTTGGACAGTCTTTATCTGGTAAGTCATATCCATTTTTATATCCATAATCTGTAAAGTCTGAATATTTACAATTAGGGCATCTGTAATGAGGTGGAAGTGAGTTTACTTCTGTTATTCCCGTCATATTTGCGACAAATGATGAACCAACAGAACCTCTTGAACCTACTATATATCCGTCCTCGTTTGATTTCCACACTAATTTTTGTGCTATTATATACATAACAGAAAATCCATTTTTTATAATTGATTCTAATTCTTTATCAAGTCTTGTTTGTACTATTTCAGGAAGTGGATCTCCATATAATTCATGTGCTCTTTCATATGCTATATCTTTTATTGTTTGTTCACAACCAGGAATATGTGGTGGACATTTTTCTGGTGATATCGGGCTTATCCTATCACACATATCTGATATTTTATTTGTGTTTGTTACAACAACTTCATATGCTTTTTCTTTTCCTAAATAGCTAAATTCTTCTAGCATTTCTTCTGTTGTTCTTAAATATAATGGTGCTTGGTTATCTGCGTCATCATATCCTTGTCCCGCTTCTAAAATTCTTCTATACACTTCATCTTGTGGATCCATAAAATGCACATCACAAGTTGCTACTACTGGTTTATTTAATTTTTCTCCTAGAGCTACTATTTTTCTATTTATATCTCTTAAAGCTTCTTCATCTTTTACTACTTCATTTCTAATTAAGAAATTATTATTTCCAATTGGTTGTATTTCTAAATAATCATAGAAGTTTGCAATTTCTTCTATTTCTTCATCTGTTTTTCCGAAGTTCTATTGCTTGGTATAATTCACCTGCTTCACAAGCACTTCCCAAAATTAGTCCTTCTCTATATTTTTCAAGTAAGCTTTTTAATACACGTGGTCTTCTATAAAAATAATTTATATGTGAATATGATACTAATTTATATAAATTACGAAGTCCAACATAATTTTTAGCCAAGATTATTGCATGATATGTTTTTAATTTTTTATATTCTTCTTTTTTTGCTTCTTCTGTCATACTTACTTTATCTATATCTTCTACTTTTTTTGCTCCACGTTTTTTAAGCATATCAAGCATTACTTTAAATACCTTAACAGTTGTATCAACATCATCTAAAGCCCTATGTGCTACTTCTACTTTTATACCTAAATTTTCTGCAATTTTCCCTAATTTGTATTTTTTATAATCTGGGAATAAGTCTTTTGCTAAACTTAAGGTATCTATTGATGTATAATCATATTCATACCCTAAATTTTTTGATATTTGTTTAAAAAAGCCTGTATCAAAACCAGCATTATGTGCAACTAATATTGAACCTTTTATAAATTCTAATACTTTTGGAAATACTTTATCAATTGTTTCTGCATCTTTTACCATTTCATCTGTTATATTTGTTACTTCTGTTACTCTTTCAGGTATGTGTTTTTCTGGGTTTACAAAACAAGAAAATTCATCTATTACTTCCCCATTTTTTAGTTTCATTATTCCTATTTCTGTTATTTTTTCTGTTACTGCTGAAAAACCTGTTGTCTCTAAATCGAATACACAAAATGTTGCATCTTCTAAATTTTGTCCTTTTCCATTTTCCACTACTGGATTTTTATCTGGTGCTAAATATGCTTCCATACCATATATTATTTTTATATCTTTATTATCATATCCAAGTAATTTATGCGCTTCTGGAAAGGCTTGTACTACTCCGTGGTCTGTTATTGCAATTGACTTCATACCCCATTTCATAGCCCTTTTAATTAAATCTGTTGCAGATGTCATTGCATCCATTTGGCTCATTTGAGTATGCATATGAAGTTCTACTCTTTTTACTTCTGAATTATCCATCCTTTCTTCTTTTTTTATTGGTTCTGCCTCAACTATTGTATTTACCATTACAGTTAGTTCATTTGCAAAACTATCCATTGAAGCTGTTCCAGCAACCTTTAAGGCTTTTGCTCCTGTTATTCTTTTCATTTGTTTTTTAGCTTTATCTTTTTCTAAAAATACTTTACAAGTTATTGTACTTGTTCCGTCATATAAATCAAAACTAAATAATGTTTTTCCTGATTTTAGAGTTCTATCTTCTGAATATATCACTTCTCCTTGAAGAGCAATTTTACCGTCATCTACACCTAAATCAGATACTTTAACTAATGGTTCTACTATATTTATTGAGCTTCCATATATTAGTGGTGTTTCCTCTTCTTCTGGCATTTCAGGAATATCTTTTTTGCTTTCTATTATTGTATTTGCAATTACAGTTACATCTCCTGCATATGTATCTAGCCCTGCTTTTCCAATGACTTTTACAATTTTTACATTTTCTATTTGTTCTACTATATTTTCTCCTTCTTTTAAATCTTTTGAAAATGATTTTATTGTAATTATTCCTGTTCCATCATAAATCTCAAATATAATCATACCTTTACCTGATTTTGTTTCTCTAACAGAACTACTTATAACTCTTCCTTCTAAAGTTACTCTTCCTGATTCTGCATTTAAATCTTTTATTGTTACATATTTTTCTTTTGCCTTTGATGGTTTTCCCATTATATATGAAACAGATACAGGTTCTTCAATATTAGTATCATCTGCAATAGAATCAAGAGTATCAGGAATATAATCTGCTTCAGTTGGTATTTTATAATCTGGATCTACATATTCTGGAAGATTTACTTCTTCTGTAATTTCTTCATTTTTTCTATTTTCTTCCTCAATATGTGCAATAATTGCTTCTTCCTCTTCTTCTATCCTCTTTTTAGCTTTTTCCACTTCTTCTTTTGAGATATCTTCTCTTAAATTTATATTATATTTTTGTCCAAATAAATTT
>CALYBF010000128.1 GCA_944393755.1 uncultured Clostridia bacterium
ATAAAAAATGCATTAAAAACACCAGATGTCAGAAAAAGATTATTATACACATTAGTTTTAATAATAGTATTTAGATTTGGTTGTTATATAACAGTCCCAGGAGTAGATAGTATAGCATTAAATGATGCTATGGGAAATACAACAGGAATAGCAGGCTTAATTGATATGATTTCCGGAGGAGCTTTCTCTAGATTCTCTGTATTTGCTATGTCAATTAGCCCATATATTACAGCATCTATTGTAATTCAATTATTAGCAATGATTATTCCATCTTTAGAAAAATTAACTAAAGAAGGTGGAGAAGAAGGAAGAAGAAAGATAAATAGGTATACAAAGATTTTAACAGTAGTACTTGCTTTAGTTGAAGGAATTGGAATTTATTTATCATATAAATCATCTGGAATATTCGTAGATGATACTTTCCTAACAGGTCTATTAGTAGTAACAGGCTTGGTTGCAGGAACTTCAATATTAATGTGGCTTGGTGAACAAATAACAGCAAAAGGAATCGGAAATGGTATATCATTACTAATCTTTATTGGTATTATATCAGGTTTACCAAGTTTAGTAACAACATTATGGAGTTTAATTATGACAGATGCAGGATTTAGTACAACAGGTTTATTATTATCAATAGGAATATTAATAGGTGCAATTATATTAGTTGCAGGAGTTGTATTTGTACAACAGGCAGAAAGAAGAGTACCTGTACAATATTCTAAAAAAGTAGTTGGAAGAAAAATGATGGGTGCACAAAGCACACATATTCCATTAAAACTTGCTATGGCAGGAGTTATGCCAGTTATCTTTGCAAGTAGTTTTATGACTTTCCCAGCTATGATTATACAAATCTTTGTACCAGATATTGCAAGTAAAACAGGATTTTTAGCAGGGCTATATAATTTCTCAATTGCTACATCAACATCAAATGTACCAATTGGATACTCTATAGCAAATGCTTTAGTATATTTATTGTTAATAATAGGTTTCACATTTTTCTATACTTATGCTACATTTAACCCAGCAGAAGTATCAAATAATATTAAGAAAAATGGTGGTTTTATACCAGGAATAAGAGCAGGAAAGCCAACAACAGATTATTTATCATCAATAATATCAAAATTAACTTGGTTTGGAGGATTCTTCTTAGCATTAATAGCAATTATACCAATGCTTTTAAGATTTACAAACCTAAATATAGCATTTGGTGGTACATCAATATTAATCGTTGTAGGTGTTGCTTTAGAAACAGTACAACAACTAGAATCTCAACTTGCAATGAGACATTATAAAGGATTTTTAGAGAAATAAAATATAAGGGGGACGTATTCTTACGTCCCAAAAAACTTGTTATATTGTAATATAATAAGTTTTGCTATGTTTATAATTATTTTATATAAATATAGTAAAGGTTATTATAAGTTATTTTAATGTAGTAATCTTAAACAAAAGTAAAGATAGGAGTGTTTAATATGATAATAATTATGCTTGGAGCACCAGGAACAGGAAAAGGTACAATAGCAGGAATACTAACAAAGGAACTTGAAATACCACAAGTATCAACAGGTGATATTTTTAGAAAACATATTAAAGAACAAACAGAACTTGGAAAATTAGCAGAAAAATATATATCTCAAGGAAAATTAGTACCAGATGATGTTACAATTGACCTAGTAGAAAATAGATTGAAGGAAGCTGACGTACAAAATGGAATTATATTAGATGGTTTTCCAAGAACAGTAAAACAAGCAGAAGAATTAGACAAAATGTTAGAAAAAGAAGGAAAACAAGTAGATTTAGTAATAAATTTAACAACACCTGAAGATGAAATAGTAGAAAGAATAGTGAATAGAAGAATTTGCCCAAATTGTAAAGCTGTATACAATTTAGTTTTAAACCCACCAAAACAAGAAGGTATTTGTGATAAATGTGGAGAAGAACTAGTACAAAGAAAAGATGATAACCCAGAAACAGTAAAATTAAGATTCAATAATTATATAGAGCAAACAAGCCCATTAGTTGATTATTATGACAAAAAAGGAAATTTATATTCTGCAGTAGTTAGTAAATCAATTAATAAACTTGGACAAGATGTTGCAAAAGATGTTTTAAAATATATTAAAGAAGGGAATTAGAAAGAGGTAAAACAAAATGGTAACAATAAAATCAAAAAGAGAAATTGAACTAATGAGAGAAGCATGTAGAGTTGTTGCTGTAATGTATGATGAGTTAGAAAAAAAGATAAAACCAGGTATGTCAACTTGGGACGTAGATATTTTAGCAGAAAGAATAATAAGACGTGAAGGTGCAATTCCAGCAGAAAAAGGTTTTACAGAAATGGAAGATGTACCACCATACCCAGCATCTATTTGTATATCAATAAATGATGAAGTAATTCATGGAGTTCCTTCAAAACATAAAATTATTAGAGAAGGAGATATTGTAAGTATTGATACAGTAGCATTAAAAAATGGTTTTAATGGAGATGCTGCAAGAACTTTTATGATAGGTAATGTATCAAAAGATGCAAGAAGATTAGTTGAAGTAACAAAGCAAGCATTTTTTGAAGGAATTAAATTTGCTAAAAAAGGAAATCGAATAGGAGATGTAAGTCATGCAATTGGCGAATATGTTCGTTCACAAGGGTATTCTGTAGTTAGAGAATTTCAAGGACATGGAATTGGAAGACAAATGCACGAAGATCCAGGGATACCAAATTATGGAAAAGCAGGTAGAGGAATAAGACTAGAACCAGGTATGACTTTAGCTATAGAACCTATGGTAATTCAAGGAAAACCAAACATTTTAGAACTTGATGATGGCTGGACAATTATAACAGAAGATGGAAGTTTGGCAGCACATTATGAAAATACAATTTTAATTACAGAAAAAGAGCCAGAAATCTTGACAATACTTAAATAATAATGTATAATATAATAGTTATTATGCACAATAGCCAAATTTTGCATAAAAAGAGAAAAAACTCTTAAAAATAGGAGGTAATTTAAATTGGCAAAGGAAGATGTAATTGAAGTTGAAGGAAAGGTAGTTGAAGCCTTACCAAATACAGTTTTTAAAGTAGAACTAGAAAATGGACATCAAATACTTGCTCATATTTCTGGTAAATTAAGGATGAATTATATAAAAATATTACCAGGAGATAAAGTAAAAGTAGAACTTTCACCATATGATTTAACAAGAGGAAGAATTACTTGGAGAGCAAAATAATTTTAATCAAAAAATTAACCCAAAAATAATATATATTTTAAATTAATGGAGGTGCTAAAAATGAAAGTAAGACCATCAGTAAAACCAATTTGCGATAAATGCAAAGTAATAAAAAGAAAAGGGGTTATTAGAGTAATTTGTGAAAACCCTAAACACAAACAAAGACAAGGTTAATTCCTTATAGTTTATAACACAAATTAAGGTAGCGGCTGTGAATCTATAGAAAATTAAAATTCTATAGATTACATTATCGAATTTGTGTTTATATATATGTCTTAAAAACTTAAACTGAACTAGGGTAAACACTAGTTGCATTTCACTTTTTAAGTATTTTAGGACAAACAAAACAAAAATTTTTTGGAGGTGCAAAAAAATATGGCTCGTATAGCAGGAATAGACTTACCTAAAGAAAAGAGAGTAGAAATAGGACTTACATACATTTATGGTATAGGAGTATCAAGTTCTAGAAAAATCTTAGAAAAAGCTGGAATAAACCCAGATACTAGAGTTAAAGACTTAACAGATGAACAAGTAAATGATATAAGAAAAGTAATTGATGAATCTTATATTGTTGAAGGTGATTTAAGAAGAGAAGTAGCTCTAAATATCAAAAGATTAACAGAAATTGGATGCTACAGAGGTCTAAGACATAGAAGAGGTTTACCAGTTAGAGGACAAAGAACAAAAACAAATGCTAGAACAAGAAAAGGTCCTAGAAAATTAGTAAGCAAAAGTAAAAAATA
>CALYBF010000129.1 GCA_944393755.1 uncultured Clostridia bacterium
TTTTACATTTTTTTTACATATAATGGAAATAGTTATTAGATAGGGGGGTGCATTTATGTTATCAGCACTTTGTTTTACAGGCTTATATGGCTTTTTTGAATTTTTAAGAACAGCTGTATTTGCAGTTCGGATATATTCAAGGGGGAAATTTATTTCCAGAACCACTATCAAAAGAAGAAGAAAAAAATTACTTAGAACAAATGGCAAAAGGAGATACTGATGCAAGAAATATTTTAATAGAAAGAAACTTAAGATTAGTTGCTCACGTTGCTAAAAAATATTCTACTGCGAAAGTAGAACAAGATGATTTAATATCAATTGGAACTATTGGTTTGATAAAGGGAATAAATAGTTTTAATATAGAGAAAAACACAAGACTTTCTACATATGTTGCTAGATGTATTGATAATGAGATATTAATGTATTTAAGAGCAAATAAAAAATTAGGTGCAGAAGTGTATTTAAATGAGCCAATAGGAAAAGATAAAGATGATAATGTAGTAACACTTCAAGAAGTTTTAGAAAATAACGAAAGAAATATAGAAGATGAAGTAGATATTAAAATGAAAATAAAGCTTTTATATGAGAAAATGAAAAAAGTTTTAAAAACAAGGGAAAAAACAATATTAGAATTAAGGTTTGGACTTGGTGGTAAAAAACCAAAAACACAAAATGAAATAGCAAATATGATGGGAATATCACGTTCATATGTATCTAGAATTGAGACAAAAGCAATAGGAAAATTAGCAAAAGAGATAAAAGAATAATAAAAAATATTTAAGTAAAAGTATAGAAAAATGTGCTTGACAAACAAAAATCAATATGAAATACTTAATGCAGTTAATAATAGAATTTTTAAGTTTTAGCAAATTTTTTAAATGGAGAAAATATTATGAGAGAATATTTAAAAGAACACAAAAAATATTATTTAATAATTATATTTATAGCAATAATAATAACATCTGGTTTATTAATAGAAGGCTTACCAAATGGACATGATGCAGATTCACATTTAGCAAGAGCAGTGGGAACTGGAGAAGCTCTAAGTGAAGGTCAATTTCCAGCATTAGTAACTTCAAATTATGCAAATGGTTTTGGTTATTCTTGGAATATATTTTATCCACCACTTGTAACATATTTAGAAGTAATACTTAAAATATTTGTATCTACATATGAAAATGCAGTAAAATTAACAATTTTATTTTCAGTAATAACAGCTGGAATAGCAATGTATGAACTAGTAAGAGAAATAACAAAAGGAAGAAAAAATGTATCTTTATTAGCGGCTATAATGTATATATGTGCACCATATTTGTTAGTAAATATATATACAAGATTTGCACAAGGAGAAATACTTGTATATGCATTTTTTCCAATAATGTTTTTAGGAATATATAATTTATTTAATGGAAATAAAAAGAAATATACATTAATAGGAATAGGAGCAATAGGAATATTATTATCACATAATATAGGAGCAATATTTGCAGTGGCTATGGCTGTAATATATGTAATATTAAATATTACAAAGTTAAAAGATAAAGAAATATTAAAAAAGATATTAATAAATATAATATTTATAATGCTTGTAACATCATTTTTCTATTTAACATTATTAGAAACAAAATCTAGTGCAAATTATGAAGTCTTTGAATATGGAAAAATGGCAACACTAGAATCAATAAAAGAAAATGCAGTATATTTGCCACAAATATTATTTGGTAAAATGCAATTTGGTTTTAGTGAGGTTTTAGACTACCCATATAATATACAACAAGATATGTGTTACCAACTAGGTCTATACATAGTAGTACCGTTATTATTTACACCATTTGTGTTTAAAGATATAGATAATAAAAAGAAAAAAGACTATGTTGTAACGTTATTTGTAGGAATAATAGCAATAGTAATGACATCAACTTTATTTCCATATGAGGAAATGCCTAAATGGGTATCATTTATACAATATTCTTGGAGATTCTTATTTATTGCAACATTTTCTTTAACAATAATTGCAGCAATAAATTTAGAGAAATTATTTAAGAAAATAGAATTAAAAGAACTAGCAATTATGACAACAATAATATTAATATATATATCACCACTAGTATTTGCAAATGATTTTGATAATAGCATTACAGATGAAAAATTTGAACAAGTAGACAAATTAACAGAAGGAACAAAGCTTTCTGAAGCAACTTCATCATTAGAATATATACCAACAAAAGCATTTATAAATTCAGAATATTTGCGAAATAGAAAACAAGAAGTAGTTATACAAAAAGGAGAAGTAGAGATTACAGAACAAACTAAAGATGGTTCTAATATGTATATAAAATATCAAAACAACATTGAAGAAACAAAAATAGAGTTACCATATTTATATTACCCAGGTTATGAAATAGAAGTAAATGGAGAGAAACAAGAATATTACGAATCAGAAACTGGTTTTATACAGATAGATTTAAATAATAAAGAAGGAGAAATAACTGTCAAATATACAGGAGCAATATTAGCAAGGGTAAGTTTTATAATATCTATGATATCTTTATTAGTATTTATTATTTATAATATAGTAATAATAAAAAAAGAATTAGATAAAAAGAAAAATTAAAATATACCAATATCACAAATTGTTTTAAAACAAAGTGAAAATAAAATTTTATTAAAAATTGCAGAAAATCCAAAAAATATCAAAATATTTAACACAATTTTGAAAAATACTTGAAAAGAATAAAAAAATATGATAAAATATAAAAGTATGAAAAATAAGAAACAAAACCAATAAGAAAGCAAAGTATATATATTTGAAAATTGCAAAAGAGAAAAATGGTCTTAGGCTGTAAACCATTTAGCAAAAGATATATAGAAATTTCACTTTTTAGGTCTTTTCTTGAAATAAAAGTAGGGAGAAGCGGTTGTACCGTTAAAACTTGTAATGAGGTTAGTTTTTACTAATAAAATTAGGTGGTACCACGGAAAATTTGGGAATATTACCATTTCGTCCTAAAAAGTAGGAGAAATGGTTTTTTTGATGTTAAATTTTAATTAAAATTAACAAGGATGTGAGAAAATGTTAAAACAAAAAATAGTGGAAAATTATTTTGATGCAAAACTTTATACTAATCAAGAAATAATTGAAAGTATAGAAAAAACAAAAAAAGAATATGCTAAAAAAATAATAAATGTAGATATAAATATAAATGAATTTGGTGTATTTGTTGTTACATATTATTTTAAAGTAAGTGAAAATATATTTCAAAAAATATTTATAAAAATAAAACAAAGAAGAAAAGATAGAAAAATAAAGCTATTACAAGAAAAAAATGAAAACTTAGAAGAAAGAAAAAAAGATAAAATAGAAAAAAGATTTGAGAAATATTCTGGAAACAAGTATGGCGAATATAAAAATACAGGTACATATAAACCATATTAAAATAAAAAAATAAACAACTATGAAAGGAAGAAGAAAATGGAAGAGGAAATCAAGAAAATTAAAGACACGTCTATTAGTGAAATCAAAAATTGTAGTTCTAAAAAAGAACTAGAAGAATTAAAAGTAAAATATCTAGGAAAAAAAGGAGAACTTACTTTAGTATTAAGAGGTATGAGAAAACTAAGTAAAGAAGAAAGACCTGTAATAGGAAGCTTAGTAAATAAAGTAAGGGATGAATTAAATATTTTATTTGAAAATAAAGAAAAGGAATTAAATAAAAAAGAACTACAAAAAAGACTAGAAATAGAAAATATAGATGTTACAGAACCAAGTAAAAAAATAGTTTTGGGTTCTCTACACCCAATAACACAAATAATAAAAGAAGTAGAAGAAATCTTTTTGGGTATGGGATATGAGATAGCAGA
>CALYBF010000130.1 GCA_944393755.1 uncultured Clostridia bacterium
CCATATCATTTATATCACTTACTGGTATCCATACAAATTGATTACCTTTTTTATCCTCTATTACTAAACCTTTATCTATTTTGCTTGCACTAGGTAGTATTTGAAAGCCTTCTGGTACTGTTACTGTTTTATATTTTTCTTGACTATTTTCATCTGTATATTCTTCATTTTTATTAGCAAATTTTCCTGGTCCAAATGGCACATAATCATCTAACTTTCCAGCTATCTCATACACTGGTTCATTTGTTGTAATAGCTCCTGTTTTATCATCAACTTGACTATCATCTTTAATCACACCTTTATTTTTTAACTCCTCTTTTATATCACTCATACTCGGGTTTCTATGTTTCTTTTCAGCATCAATAATAGCTAAATCTATCTGTTCTTCCCAAGAAGCTATTTCTGTATCTTCTTTAGCTGTGTGAGCTTGGTCTATAATTCCATTATCACCAGTTAATGCTCCAATTGATATCCCAGCTAAAATTAATAAAACAACTATAGTTACAACTAAAGCAATTAAAGTAATTCCTTGTTGTTTTTCGTTTTTAAATTTCTTTCCTTTCATTTTATTTTTCTCCCTTCCTTTTTTTATTCTTTATTTATAAGCACAAAAAGATAGCAATAAAAAACCTAGCTTTTTAGGCTCTTATTACTATCTTTTTTATTATTTGTATCATATTATTATTTATTAAAAAACTACTTGTGTGTGTGTGTGTGCACAGCCACAAGACTTTCAAGTATTCTAGTCATATACTTTTTCCTCTTTTCATTTGTTTTAGTGTTTTCTTTATTGAATTTTTATACATTTATTTTACATATAAATACGGATTTTGTAAATACTTTATTTAAAATTTCTAGTTTTGCTCTGTCTTCATCCTTGTTATTTTTGCTTATTTAAATATTATATAGTATAATAATGCTTAGAAGTGAGGAAAAAATGGAATTAAAATATAAAGTTACAAATAATAAATATAAAAATATAAATGAAGTAATAAATTCTTATTTTAAAATATCTGCAAGATTAAAAAATAAATTAATTAGGCAAAAAAACATATATTTAAATGGTAAATTTGTAGATACAAGAAGTGATCTTAAAATTGGTGATGAAATAATAATAGACTTTAATTATTCTGAAGATAATTCAAACATAATACCAACAAAAATGCCATTAGACATTGTATATGAAGATGATTGGTTATTAATTATAAATAAAACAGCAGGAATTGCTATACACCCTTCTATTCTTCATTTTGATAATTCATTATCTAATGGAATTCGTTATTATTTTGATAAAATCGGTTTAAAGAAAAAAATAAGACCTGTAAATAGATTAGATAAAGATACATCTGGTTTAGTTGTCTTTGCTAAGTGTGAATATATACAAGAAGTTTTAAATACAAGTAATGATATAAAAAAAGAATATTTATGTATATGTTCAGGTATATTTAAAGAAAAATCTGGAACAATAAATAAGCCAATTTCAAGAAAAAGTGGTAGTATTATAGAAAGATGTATAGATAAATCTGGAAAAATAGCTATAACTCATTATAAAGTATTAAAAGAATTTAATGATTATAGTGTAGTTTCTTGTGTGTTAGAAACAGGAAGAACACATCAAATAAGAGTGCATCTGGCAAGTATATCACACCCTCTTCTTGGTGATACTTTATATGGCTTACCTTCTTCTTTAATTTCTAGACAAGCTTTGCATTGTTATAAAGTAGAATTCATACATCCAATTACTAAAAATAAATTAGAATTAACTACCCCTATACCTAAAGATTTTGAGACCTTATGTTAATTTTGATTTTTTGGTCATTTTGTAGTATAATATATATGTATAAACTTTTTACTTTTCTTTGTGTCTTACACAAAGAACCTTTCATATAGTACAAACTGAAAAACAAAATTAACAACTGAAAGGAATTATTATGCACAATATCATTTACGTTTATATACTTGTATCTTTGATAGTGGAAGTACTTATTGTTGGAGTTTGGTTTGAGATGGTGTGGCATAAGAGAAGAAACATCTTCTCTGTCATACTAAAAACGATACCTTTTGCTATTGCGTTTCTTATTGCTTGCAGGATTTCAGCAAGTATAGACGCAGTTGGTATCTTAAACTTCTTCATTGCTCCCTCAATAGGAATTTGTATCTATATTTACAAGTATAACTTTTCCAGATAAAGTGCATAAGAGCCTAGGATACAACTGTATTCTAGGCTCTTAAATTTTATAAATTTTTAATTGCGTTTAATCCTGCTATCATTCCTTCATATACTGCTTTTGATATCTGATATAAACCACCTATGCAATCTCCACAAGCAAATAAATTCTTAATATTTGTTTCCATTTTTTCATTTACAATAATTTTATCATTTTTAACCAAAGCTCCTAGTTTTTTAGCAAAATCAGCACTGCTAGCAACTCCTTGTGCTATGAAAACCCCATCTATTTTCAATTCTGTCCCATCCATAAATTCAATTTTTTCTACTTTATCCTTGCCTTTAATTTCTTTTATTCCTCTGGTTTCTATTTCCACATTATCGGCTCTAAAATTGGGTGCTTTTTCTCCATCTGTAAGAATTGTAATATCTTTTGCTGTATTAATTAAATCATTTGTTTCAGAAATCGCATAGTTTCCACTACCTATAACTGCAACATCTTTATTTTTATAGAAAAATCCATCACATATAGCACAATAGCTAACACCTTTTCCTTCAAATTTCTCTATACCTGTAATTTTAGGTGTATTCTTCTTATTTCCTGTAGCCAAAATAACCACTTTTGATTTATAAGTACTTTTTGAGGTACTAACTGAGAAATTATAGTCATCCTCTAAACTTCTTTCAATTTTAATAACTTCTTCTTTCTTTACAGTTGCACCTATATTTTTGGCTTGTTTTATCCCCATCTCATATAAATCTTTTCCAGAAACACCAGTTTCAAAGCCATAATAATTTTCTATTTTATCAGTTTTTTCCAAACTTGATTTATCATCATATAAAACTAATACTTTTTTATTGGCCCTCACTGTATACAAACTAGCTGTAATTCCTGCAGGACCAGCTCCTATAATAATTATATCAAAACACATAACAATTCCTCTTTTCTAAAATTTAAATATATATTATCATAATACTTTATTAATTACAAGCAAAAATGTCTGACATTTTTTGAAATATAGGCAACCGCAATCCCATTGGCTTTAGACGATGGGTAGTTCACATTTCTTGAATAATTTTTACAAATTAGAAAAAGCATTGACTTTACATAAAAATCACTATATAATATATGTGAAACTTGCTATAGCAAGTTAATGTAGAATAGAGATATTGCTTTTATAGCAATACTCACGATTTCCCTGAAGGGAGGGTAGTTTTTTAGTAAATTAACACTAACTATTAGAAGGGAACAATCATGTCCGAAAAAAAATTCATCAATGTAGAAGTACGTGTTCGATCGAAGAGCTCAGGTAATACAAAAATCCCAACTGATATTGACGAAATTGAACTCAAAGCTTTGCTTAGAGACTTGGGACATATTCCTTCTTATGGTCAGGCTTACCGTACAACCAAAGTGTATCTTCTTTCTGACGATGGTACTAAGATGAAAGAAGAAATTTGTCTTCCCGAATATCGTTCAATTACTGAACTAGGGATTAAAGAAGGTTCAAAGCTTTATATTATTCCTGGTGAGGAACCACTTCCTAGGGTGGTTGAATATCGACCTACTGTTGTTCGCAAAGGTTTTGGTGGTTTTGGTCGCGCTCTATATGGCTGTCCAATGGCTCAAAGCGTTGAAGATGCTATTAACGCTGCTGAAGGTTATT
>CALYBF010000131.1 GCA_944393755.1 uncultured Clostridia bacterium
GCTTTTGATGCAGGTATTTTGATTTCTTCTTTAGTTTGTGGGTTTCTACCTTTTCTAGCTGCTCTTTTTCTAACTTCGAAAGAACCAAATCCAACTAGTTGAACTTTATCTCCTTTTTTTAGTGAGTCTGTTACAACTTCTACAAAAGCATTAACTGATGCTTCAGCTGCTTTTTTTGTTTCACCTGTTTTTGCAGCCATTGCCGCGATTAATTCAGATTTGTTCATTTTAACTACCTCCTATAAAGTATAATGATATGTACTTTATTGCCTGAACCAAGCAATAAATGTACTACTAATTAAGAATATTCGCCAAAAATACTTAAATTCCTTCTTTTTATTTAAAAATTTATTAATTTTTTTAAATAAAGTGTTTTATTAATATATTTTTAACCTTGTAAGTATATTTAAAATCTTGTCTCCTGCTGGCATCATCTGTACTTCTTCCTTAGTAAATACCTTTAATGCAACAATTGCTAAACCATAAATTATTACTGCAAAACCTATTGCTAATATTGTAGCCAATTTTTCTACAATTATACCTGATAACACATAATAAATAAAATATGAACATATTGCCATAATAGTAGTTGCAATAATTGGTTTTATAACAAATTTCTTTGCAGGAAATTTTAAATTAAATGCTTTTCTTAAACAAATAATAGAAATGGTAAATGCAACTGCGTGGCAAGCAACAGAAGCCCAAGCTGCACCATTTACTCCTATTTCTGGTATTGGCACTAAAATTAAATTTAAAATCAATTTAACAATAACACCGTATGCCAAGAGAAATCGTAGGAATTCGTAAAAGACCATACCCTTGCAAAGCTCCATTTATAGTCTGGTCTAATATAGTAAATAAAATTGTAAGAGCACTTATCTGTAAAATTACTGTTCCTTCACTAGCATTAGGATATAGTAAATTAAGTATCGGTCCTGCAAACACACACATACCAACAGTACAAGGAAGCCCTATTAACATAGAAATAAGAAAAGAAAAAGTAGTTTTTCTTTTAATTTCTTTTTTATCCTTTCTAGCTTTTGCTGCTGAAATTGCTGGAACTAATGCAGTTGCAAAAGCTACATTAATAGATAACGGAAGACTTGTTAAAGTATCTACCTTACCACCTAAAATACCATATTGGCTAACTGCTACATCTTCTGGTAAAAACTCTTTTAAACTTCTTACAACTGTAAAAGAATCTATATTTTTATTTACAGAAGAAAGTATTGCAGTTAAAGCAATAGGAAAAGCTACTATTAGTATCTTTTTAATAACATTTCTAACCCTTTCATATTTATAATTTACAGTTGAACTAATCTCTCTTGCAATTTCTTTTCTTCTTGTCTTATAAAATAAAAACAAATAACCAAACCCAGCCATAGTAGCAAGTGTAGTTGCTAAGGTTGCTCCTCCTGCCATCCATTCTGTTGAAACATTAGAAATAATTGCAACAATTTCGACTAAGATAATAGTAAGTGCTGTTTTAAATATTTGCTCTATTGATTGAGACCTTGCAGTTACTTTCATATTTTGTCTACCATTGAAATAACCTCTCATAACAGAAGCAATAGCAACAAAGAAAATCGCAGGTGATAGAGCAACTAATGTCATCTCCGCATCTGGAATTTGTAGCCATTTAACTGCAATTAAATGTGCTCCAAAAAACAGCATCAAACTACCGACCAAACCTATTACAGCAAATGTTGCAAAAGCTATTTTAAATATTCTATATGCACCTTTATGGTCTCCAATTGCAACTCTTTCAGAAACTAATTTAGAAATCGCATTTGGAACTCCAATTGATGAAATTGTAAGTAATAATGCATATATTTGATAACTTGCTGCTACGATACCATTCCCTTTATCTCCAAAACCTTCTCTATTTGTTAAATATAAATTATAAACTAAACCTAATAATTTTATTAAAACTTGTGAAAATATTAAAGTAATAACACTTTGCATAAAAGTTTCTTTTTTAGATGTATTTTCTTTAGTTTTTATATGTTTTGGCATCAAATCACTCCAATTCTTATTTTGTATCATAGTACATTTTACTTAAATATTATAAAATTAATTACAAAAATTTTCAATACTTTTGGAAAAATTGGAGACGTTTCCTTTTGGACATTTTGTCCAATTAGGGACATATCTATATTAAGATATGCCCCCAAAATCTCTAATCTTTTAAACAACCTATTGGTACTACACATACTCCGTCTTCTCTTCTATAAGCATAGCTTCCTACTGCAGTAAGAACAAGTAAGAAAGAAGGTTTTTTCATTTTAGTTGTATCAATGCGTGTTTCTAATTTTTTTAAATTTTCCGCACCTTCATTTATTAATTTATCTCCGCCTATTTTTATCTCTATTAAACCATAAGAGCCGTCTCTTAAGTGTATAACAGCATCACACTCTAAATCATTTGCATCTCTATAATGATACACTTTTCCATTAATAGTTTCTGCATATACTCTTAAATCTCTTATACACAGAGTTTCAAATAATAACCCAAATGTATTTAAATCATTTATTAAATCTTTTGGTCCTATTCCTAATGATGCAACAGCTATTGAAGGGTCTATGAAATATCTTGTATCAGAGGTCCTTATTGCTGTTTTACTTCTTAAATTTGGATTCCAAGCTGGTGATTCTTCTACCACAAATATTTTCTTCAATGCATTTACATATGATAATACTGTATCTGTATCTAAAGAAGATGAATCATTTGCAATTATATCATTTTTTAACGTATCATTTGATGCTTGGCTTCCTATATTTCTTGAATATGCTCTCATAAGATTTTTAACTCTTTCTGTATTTCTAGAAACACCATCCGCTTCTGATATATCTCTATTAACGATAGCATCATAGTAGTCATACGCTTGTTCTAGAGCAATATCTTCTTCCATAAAAATTGCTCTTGGCCAACCTCCTCTACATACTAAATATGCAATTTTTTCTAAATCTAAATTATTTATCCCTTCTACTTTTTTATTTTCATCAAATAAATCTTTTAGACTAACTTCACCGTTTGATTCTCCTGATTCAAACAAACTCATTGGTCTCATTAATAACCAAGAAAACCTTCCTGTTCCAGTATGTGTTACTTCTTCCATTTTTGCTGGAACAGAAGAACCTGTTAAAATAAATTGACCTTCTGCATTTCTATGATCTACTTCGTATCTAATTGCATCCCATAATTTTGGTGCAATTTGCCACTCATCAATTAGCCTAGGAACTTCTCCTTGTAAAAGTAACTCTGGGTTAATTTCAGCTAATGTTAAGTTTTGTTCTTTTTCATCTGGTTTTGACATATATAATATACTTTTAGATATTTGCTCAGCAGTTGTTGTTTTTCCACACCACTTAGGACCTTGTATTAAAACCGCTCCTTTTCCTTTTAACTTTTTCTTTAAAATTTCATCAACAATTCTCTTTCTATAATTTTCCATAATAAAAATCTCCTTTACATATATATTATAACAATATTTTAAATTTTATGCAATATTTTTCGGTTATTTGTTGAAAATTTTTTCGGTTATTTGTGGAAATATTTTTCGGTTATTTGTATCCTTTTTAATATACACTTTTTAATTTTAAAAGACATATCTATAATAAGATATGTCCTAAATTTCTCATTTTCAATAAAAAGGAAACTTCCATTTTAGATATGTTTATCAATATTAGGAAGTATTTGTTTCTTTCTAGAAACAACACCTTCTAAGAAAGTTCTGTTATT
>CALYBF010000132.1 GCA_944393755.1 uncultured Clostridia bacterium
AAACGCCTGTGGAGATAGTAGGTTACGAGGTCTAAGAAGCAGGAAGCCCATTGGCTTTAGACAATGGGTAGTTCACAGAAATTATTATTTAAATAAATTAATATCTAAAAAAGAAAATAAACTTATAAAAATAATTACTGGTATTAGAAGAAGTGGTAAATCATACTTGCTTGATCCAATTTTTAAGAACTATTTACTAGAAAGTGGTGTTAAAGAAAATCATATTATAAAATTAGAATTAGACTCTATTGAGAACGAAGAATATACTAACCCTAAAAAACTTTATGAATATATTATGGATAAAGTAACTGATAGCAATACTTACTATATTATTTTAGACGAAATTCAAAAAGTAGATAATTTTGAAAGTGTTTTAAATAGCTTTTTAAGAAAAACAAATCTAGATGTATATGTAACAGGAAGTAATTCTAAATTCTTGTCTTCAGATATAATTACTGAATTTAGAGGTCGTGGTGATGAGATAAAAGTATATCCTCTAAGCTTTTCTGAGTTTATGTCAGTGTATGATAGTGATGAAGTAAAAGGTTTAGATGAATATATAATTTATGGAGGATTACCTCTAATTACAACTTTTAAAACAGCCGAAGAAAAAATCGATTACTTAAATTTTCAAAAAGATAATGTATATATTAATGACGTAATTGAAAGAAATAATATAAGAAATGATGAAGAATTAAAAACTTTAATAGAAATAATATCTTCAAGCATAGGTTCTCTTACTAATCCAACAAAACTATATAACACATTTATTAGTAAAGGAAATAAAAATATTACCAATAAAACAATAGCGTTATATTTAAAGTATTTAGAAGAAGCCTTTTTAATTGAAAAATCTAAAAGGTTTGATGTAAAAGGAAAAAAATATATTGAAACTCCATCAAAATATTATTTTGTAGATATTGGAATTAGAAATAGCTTAATTAATTTTAGACAATTAGAAAAAAATCATATAATGGAAAATATTATATATACAGAACTTAGAAGAAGAGGTTTTAATGTTGATGTAGGTGTTGTAGAAAAAAGAAATAATTTAGATAACGGTAAAAAAGATTATAAGCAATTAGAAATAGATTTTGTAGTAAATAAAGGTAGTGATAAATATTACATTCAATCAGCATACACTATAGAGGACGATAATAAAAAAGAGCAAGAACTACAATCACTTTTAAATATAGGAGATAATTTCAAAAAAATAGTTATAGTTTATGATCATTTTATTAAATGGCAAGATGATGATGGAATAATATATATGAGTATATATGACTTTTTATTAAACGACAATAGCCTTAAAGAAGCATAAAAATTAAGACTGATAGTATTAATCTATAAAATCTATCAGTCTTAAAAAACTCCAATATGGGAGTATAAATCAAATGGAGCGGGTAGAGGGAATCGAACCCTCGCGACAAGGTCGGAAGCATTGCATTCTACCACTAAATTATACCCGCAAATGGTGGAGATGAGGAGAGTCGAACTCCTTTCCATAATACTTTCCACATAAATATCTACAAGTTTAGTTTGTTTTTTATATTCGTTTTAATATCACTAACAAACAGGTTATATTAAAATATAGCTTTAAAAAATACCCACTACTTTCAAAGCAAAAGTAGTTTTGTTTCCCACTAAATTGGCACTTTATCTAAAAAAGTGGGCTTTCTAGTAAAGTGTAGCTGCTCTTAGGCAGCTAATGCTAATTCTTCTCTATCAGCGTTTATATTTAATTTTGCTTTTTTAAAGTGGCCAAAGCAACCATCCACTACTTGCAATCTATGTTTCTGGTAATATGTCGAAACCAGTACATCCCCATATACATATTTTATTATACTATAAAACTAAAAATTTAGCAACTAGAAAAAGTTGAAATTTATGTTAATTTGTGATAAGATATTAATGTATCATTGTTTACTAACTATTAGAAGGGAAATGCAATGTCAACTCATATTAATAACGATTTCAAAAGGATTTGCGTTTTTACATCTGAAGACGGAAAAGAAATAGAAGTTACAGGAGTTGATGAGGGTATTGTAAAAGTTGATTTTAGTTTTGAAGATACACCTGAACTAGTAGCTAGACTTCTTGTTGGTTGCTTTGACCAATATTCTAACTTTGAGAGAATTATTGGAAAAGCATATAACCAAGGCGAAGAAGGATGGCTTAAAGGAATAGAAATAAGTGTATTTAAGGAAAAGAAGACTTTTACAAGAGAAAATGCAAGTATATCTGGCATTTCTGAGTTTTTAAGAAAAGCCACTGAAGATTATTGGAAGGGTTTTACGGAAGCAATTCAAAAAGAATTTGAAAAGCGTCGTGAAATTATAACAGACATTACTAATGCAGTAAAAAATGAAGAAATAGTTGTTAAAGATAGAGCATCTGAAAATATGTGGATGAGTTGGATAGCTTGGATAACAGACCAAGGAAAAGAAGAAAAGAAAATTGGTGCAGCAGCTATTACTTTTGCAAAATATGTACAATTTCTAATTGAAAAGAAGAATATTTCTACATATTTTGCATTTGATAAGGCATATGATGATATTCTTCTATTTGAACAATTCACAGAAAACATGCTTTACAAAGCAATTGAAATTCTTAAGAGATGCTGGAGATATGGAGAAATGCTAGAAGATTGGTTTGAAAAAAGACAAGAAATGGAGCTTAATAAGTTCCTAAATAGCCTTTAATAGTTAGGAACATAAGAATTAGTTTTCTTATGAAGGGAGATTTTCTTAATTTAAGAAAGTCTCCTTTTAGTTAAAAATGATTGACTTTTATGTAAATTGTATATATAATACAAATATCTACTGTAATTACTTTACTTAAGAAAGGAAGCAAAATGATAACTACAATCGGAGAAGTGGAGAAGTATTTTGTTTTTGTAAGACTAGATGGACAGTATGATGTTCTAGTAGAAGGCTTTAATAAAGGTTTTGCAGAAATTTCAGTACCAGTAAGTACATTTCGTGAAGGAAGTAAAATAATAATATCTATTATGTATAAAGATGATTTTATTTCCTTTATAGCTGGAAGTTTCTCTAAAGAGTCTAATTTCAAAGAAAAGCTTTTTAGAGCATATGGATGTGGTAAAGATGCGGAGTTTCTTGGTTTTAAGCTTAAAATAAGAGATAAATATTGCCTAATTACAAGTGAAAATTCTTCTGTATTTGATATTGAAGAAGCTATTATGACTGTTGCTTCAGAATTTGCCGGGACATTAGAAAAAGGGGTAAATGAAGAAGTAGACAGATTAAATAGTAATGTAGATGAACTAAATAAAGTTCTATATAATGTAGAAGGGATAATTTTCACAAGTAAAAGTGCAAAAGAAAAATACGAAGAAACCTGCGAAGAAAATCTTTATAGTTATGCCCAGAATTTTGTAGCATATGTACAATATTTGGTAATTGAAAATGGAAAAAATATTAGAGAAAGTGTAGAAAGAGCATATGAAGCATTTGAGAAAATAGGAGAAGATGTTGCAAGACGCATAAACGAAGTACAATTTCTTTGTAAGTATTGTGTGTATGGAGAAGAGATTATGAAAGCTTATATTGATATACAAACAAGAAAATTTGGTGAGAGCTTAGGTGATTTTTAAGTAAAGTACAAAAAAAGTTTAAATAACTTTTTTTAAAAGATTTAATCTTTCCCTCTAGAAATAGAGGGTTCTTTTATTTTTGTAATAATTCAAATTACAAGTGAATAAAAT
>CALYBF010000133.1 GCA_944393755.1 uncultured Clostridia bacterium
ACAAAAAATTATTAGTAAAACTAAAAAACAATAATAGTAAAAGAGAATAAAATTATTATTTATTCCCTCTAGTTTTGATGTTTTTCAATTACTTAGCAGTAAATTGTAACATCTTTTATTTTAATATTTTTATTTCATTTATCTCCTTCAATTGCTTTCTTAATTGCAACTTGTTCTTCTTCAGATAAAGTATATTTAGACTTTCCATTTTCAATAGGTTTTGCATATATATTTGACATTTCTCTTGAATAAATACCATTAAAAACAACACCATCATTGTGTTCATTAAGAAGTGCTAAAGTAAAACTTAAATCACTTCCTGTATCTTGAAATGCACTATATCTAAATATACCAACTTTTTGGATACAACTCTCTAAATCTTTATCTAACCCACTAATTTTTCCTAAAATTTCAGCATTTTGCTTTTCTACTCTTTCTACTTTATACATATAATTTTCTAAATCTTCTTGTAAGTCTTTTCCTTCTCCTAGTTTTAACATAAACTTTTTATATCTTTTATTTAAAACTATAACTTTACCTAATATAATTAAGAAAGCTATTAACAAAACAATTACTAAAGCTCCTAAAATATATATAATATTATTAATTCCTATTGTATCTAATAAACTATCCATTAAACCACTCTTTTCTAATCATTTTTAATTAAACCTAAAATTCTTTCCAAATCATCATTTGATGTATATTCAATAATAATTTTACCACGTCTTTTTCCTGGGTCTAATCTAACTTTTGAACCAAAAAATCCTTGGAAAGTATCTTCTATGTTTTTAAATAAAATATGTCTTTTATATTCTTCTACTTTACTCATCTTTACTTTTGCTTTTTTTTCAATCTCTCTAACAGTTGAACCTCTCTCTAACATATGTTTAGCAGCAATATATTGTTTATCTGGGTCTGTTATTGCAAGTAAAGCTTTACAATGTCCTTCTGATATTTTTCCTTCTTTTACCATTTCTAAAACTCTAGGATCTAAATTTAAAACCCTTGTCCAGTTTATAATTGTACTTTTTGCTTTTCCAAGTTTTTTGGCAATCTCATCTTGGCTCATCCCATAATTATCCATTAATGTTTTTATACCTGTAGCTTTTTCAATTGGGTTTAAATCTTCTCTTTGCATATTTTCAATTAAAGAAATCTCTGCATTTATTTTCTCATCATCTTCTCTAATAATTGCAGGTATTTCTTTTAGCCCTGCGATTTTAGAAGCTCTCCATCTTCTTTCTCCTGCTACTATACTATAATAATTATCTTTTTTAGTTACAACGATTGGTTGTATTAACCCATATTCTTTAATTGATTCTGCAAGCTCTTCTAATGCTTCTTGATCAAAATTCTTTCTTACTTGATTTCTGTTTGGTTCAACCTCTGTTATTTTTAAATTTTTTAAAGTATCATTATCTTTCATTTGCTCTTCTTCTGGAACTGGTCCAAATAATGCATCTAAACCTTTTCCTAAACCTGTCATCTTTGCCATTATATATTCCCCCTATTCTATAAATTTTATTCTTGCATATGTTTTGCTTTCTTTTCTTCTTCGTTTATTTTTAAAAATTCTTTAGCGAATTTTATATAGCTTTTAGCACCTTTAGACCTTGGGTCATATTCTGTAATAGGCATACCATAACTTGGTGCTTCACTAAGTCTTACATTTCTTGGTATAACTGTTTTATATACTTTGTTTTCAAAATATTTTTTAACTTCTTTTACAACTTGATTAGAAAGATTAGTTCTAATATCATACATTGTAAGTAAAGCTCCTTCTATTCTAATTTCTTTATTTAGATGTTTTTTTACTAAATTAATAGTATTTAATAATTGTCCTAAACCTTCTAGAGCAAAATATTCACATTGTACAGGAATTAATACACTATTTGATGCTGTAAAAGCATTTAAAGTTATTAAACCCAAAGAAGGTGGGCAATCTATAAATACATAATCAAACTTTTCTTTGATTATGTCAACTTTTTCTTTTAATCTTTGTTCTCTTGACATCATAGAAACAAGCTCTACTTCTGCACCAGCTAAGTTCATATTAGCAGGGCAAACCTTCAAATTTTTAATAATAGTATCTTGCATTGCTTCTTCTAATTCTACTTCATTAACAAGTATATCATATGTAGAAGGCTCAATGTCTTTATCTAAGCCAAGTCCACTTGTTGCATTCCCTTGAGGGTCTGCATCAATTAACAATACTTTTTTCCCTTTTTTAGCTAATATAGTTGCTAAATTTACAGTTGTAGTAGTTTTCCCTACTCCACCTTTTTGATTTGCTACTGATATAATTTTTCCCAATTTTATTGCCTCCAATTTTAGTTAATATTTATAAATAAGTTTTGTTTTTTACACATTACAATTGTATATAAATAAAGAAAAAAAGTCAATAAAATTTTAACATTTTTTTGACTTTTTTTATAATTTTTTTATATTATTTTTTCTTCTTATCTACTGTTTTCTTCTTATTTCTTAAATAGGCTCTTTTGCTGGTGTTCCAGCTTTTCTTGGGAATTTAGAAGGTGTGTTTTTTACCTTTCTTAATATTATAACACTTCTTCCTAAATCACTATTTGGTAAATCAAATTTGTCTTTACTTTCAATTTTACAACCTAATATATTAATAGCCTTTTTTGCATTTTCTAGTTCTGTATCTATATCAGAACTTTTCATACAAATACATCTTCCCTTTACTTTAACAAAAGGTATTAAATATTCAGATAATGTAGACATATTAGCAACTGCTCTAGAAGTAGCAATATCAAATTTTTCTCTATATTTTTTATTCTTTCCAAGTTCTTCTGCTCTTGTATGTATTGTTTCAATATCTTTTAAATTTAATTTATTAATAACTTCATTTAAAAAATTAATTCTTTTATTTAATGAATCTGCTAATGTTATTTTTAAATCTTCTCTTGCAATTTTTAAAGGTATTCCAGGAAAACCAGCTCCTGTTCCTACATCAATTATATTTTCACCTTTTTTTATATATTTTTCAATTGTTAAGCTATCTATAAAGTGTTTAAGAATAATATCTTTTGGCTCTACTATTGCTGTTAAATTTATTTTTTTATTCCACTCTATTAGTAAGTTCATATAATTATAAAATTTTTCTATTTGTTCTTCTGTTAATGTCAAATTTAATTTTTCTAAATAATTATTAAAAATTTTAGTAAATTCTTCTAATTCCATCTTTTATCCTTTCTAAAATTTATTTACTATTTTTTTGTTGCAAATACACTAAAAGTACAGATACATCAGCAGGTGAAACTCCTGATATTCTTGATGCTTGTCCTATTGAACGTGGTTTAAATTTATTTAATTTTTGTCTTGCTTCTAGACTTATTCCTTTTAATGTTTCATAATCTATATCTTCTGGTAATATCTTTGTTTCTAATTTTTTAAATTTTTTAACTTGTTCTTCTTGTAATTTTATATATCCTTCATATTTTATCTGTATTTCTACTTCTTCTTTTTCTTGTCTTGTAAGTTCTGGTCTATTTTCATCTATTTTATATAACATCTCATAATTTAATTCTGTTCTTTTTAGTAATTCACTTAATTTTGTACCATTTGTAAGCTTTGTAGTTCCTGCACTTTCTAGTAATTCATTTACTTTTTCTTCTGGTTTTACTACTTGCTTTTTTAATCTTTCTATTTCTTTTTTTATATTTTCTTTCTTTTTTAAAAATCTTTCATATCTTTCATCTGATAT
>CALYBF010000134.1 GCA_944393755.1 uncultured Clostridia bacterium
TACTAGAAATGAATACCACTAAAACCGATGGATATAATGAAGGACTAGAACAAGGTCAAAAATTAGGTGAAATAAACGAAAAAAAAGAAATTGCGAAAAAATTAAAACAAGAAAATATAAGTTTGGAACTTATATCTAAAACGACAGGGCTATCTATAGAAGAAATTAAAAGGTTGTAATTTATAAAAAAACTAGAAAGTTTTAAAAGTCTTTCTAGTTTTTTATGTTTATAGTGTAATTATTTTTCAGTGTTTATTTTTGCATATTTCCTTAATTTTTCGTAAACAAGACGATTTATTGTACCTGCTGGAAAATGTCCGTCTTTATCTTTTTTACCAGCTGGAACTCCTGTTAGAACTTCAATTCCTTCTTCAATTGTAGAAACAGCATATATGTGGAATTTTTTATTTTTAACAGCATCTATAATTTCATCAGATAATTGTAAATTATCTATATTTTGTACTGGTATCATAACACCGTGTGAACCGTCTAAACCACGAACTTTACATACTTGGAAATATCCTTCTATTTTCTCATTTACACCACCAATTGGTTGTATTTGTCCTTTTTGGTTTACTGAACCAGTAACTGCTATTGCTTGGTTTATTGGTATTCCAGATAAGCTAGAAAGAAGTCCATAAAGTTCAGTACTAGAAGCACTATCACCGTCTACACCATTATATAATTGTTCAAAACAAATACTTGCTGTTAAACATAATGGCATATCTTGTGCAAACATTTCTCCTAAATATCCAGTAAGTATAAGTACACCTTTTGAGTGTGATGGTCCAGATATTTCAACTTCTCTTTCTATATTTACAATACCATTTTTCCCAGTATAAGTATTAACTGTGATTTTTGCAGGTTTACCAAAAGTATAATCTCCAACAGACATAACTGTAAGTCCATTTAGTTGTCCTACTTTATAACCAGATGTATCTATTAAAAGAGTGTTTTCTTTAATCATTTCTAAATATTTTTCATCATATTTTTTAACTCTTTCAACTCTTTCTTCTAATGCTTTGTCAATATATTTTTCTGTAACTACTTTAGATTTAGAAAGTTTTGCCCAGGTTGCAGCTTCTCCTACTACTTGCATTAAATCATCAAATCTTGTTGAAACTTTGCTATGGCTTCCTGCAAGTTTAGAAGAGTATTCAACTAAACGAGCCATACCTGTTTTATCAAGTTCTGGTAATTCTTGATGCTGACAAAAACCATGAATTATTTGTGCAAGTTTATTTAAGTTTTCATTACTAATTTTAGCTGATTCTTCAAATTCTACTTTTATTTTAAATAGTTTTCTAAAATCAGAGTCCATTGCAAGTAATGTTTGGTATATACTACTGTTTCCTATTAATATTACTTTTAAATTAAGTGGAATAGGTTCTGGTTTTAGAGAAATTAATGTCATTGCAGCACGTTGTTCATTTGCATTTTCTATTCCTAATTCTTTGATTCTTAATGCTTTTTTCAAAGCTTCATAGCAAATTCCATTTGCTAATAAATCTTTTGCTTGGAATATTATATATCCACCATTTGCTTGTTGCATAAGACCTGCTTTTAACATTGTATGGTCTGTTTTTAATGCACCATAATAGTTTTCATACTCAAGTGTTCCGAATATATTATTATAAGAGTAGTTAGAGTCCATAATAACAGGTGCTCCTTCTCTATTTGAGTTATCTACAAATAGATTTACTCTATAATTTAAACAAGGGTCTGGTTTTCTCATTGCTGGGTTTGGTGGCATTTGTTGTGGTTGCTTTGTTGGGTCTTCTAAAAATGTTGGTATATTTTTTAATACATCTGTTTTTACATCATTTAAGAATTTGTTTATTTTTTTATTTCTCTTATATTTAGATTTTAAGTAATTAATATGAACATTTACTGTAAGAAGTGCTACATTTGATTGCCACTCTGATATTTTTTTATCTGATGCACGTTCTATTTCTTTTATTTGTGAGATTACGTTCATTATTTGTTCTTGTACTAATACAGATTTTTCTTCATATTCTTTTTTTATTTCTTCATCTAATTTATCAAATTCTTCTTCTTCTATTACTTGACCATTAACTATGGGCATCATATAAATACCATTTTGTGCTGTTTTTACTTGGAAATTGTGTTTTGATGCATCTTGGTTTAATTTCTCAAGCAAAGCTGTTCTTTTTTGTTCAAATTCTTGTTTTATTAAAGCTTTTTCTTTTTCGAAGTCATCATTATTAAATGTATTCCTAATATCTTTTCTTATTTCTTTAATAAATCCTTCCATTGCTTCTTTAAATTCTTTTCCTTGTCCTGCTGGTAATTCTACTGATATTGGTTCATTTGGGTTATCAAAATTATAGATATAACACCAATCGGAAGGTACTTTTTTCTTTGAAGCTATTTTGTTTAAATAATTTTTTGTATATAAAGTTTTTCCAACTCCACTTGGTCCTTCTAGATATAAGTTATAACCTTTTACATCTACTTGTAGACCAAATTCTAATGCTTTTATTCCTCTTTCTTGCCCAATTCCTTCTTCTATTGTGTCTAAGTCTCCAGTTGTTTCAAAGTTAAATACATTTGGGTTACACGTCATTTTTAATTCTTTATAATTTAATTCATTTTTGTTTTTCATTTGTTTCCTCCATATTTTTTTCTTATTATATCCAGTATATTGTTATTTTATATTAGTTAACTAAAAAAGTAAATAAATTTTATAAAAATAAATAAAAAAACAAAATATGTAACATATTAATTAAAAAAGAAATATAAAAATTAAACAAGATAAAAATAAAAATGAAAGAAAAACAAATTAAGAGATAAAAAATAGATAAAAAAAAGAAAATAAAAAAATAAAATCGGAAAAGAAAAAATAAAAGAAGAAAAGAAAACAAAAATTAAAATTATTTTTACATAGGGTATTTACAAATAACATATTTATATGTAAAATAAATATATGCTATAGGCATACAAAAATAATAAAAACGCTTTTAAATACTAGACTTTTATTTTAATATTTCTTATTAAAAATTTTTATTTTTTTTAACTAAAACACGACAAAAAATAGCATATTTTTTTTTACAAATACATACATAATTTATTATGTAAAAAATAATGATTTAAAAATGCTTAGAATTTTAAAAAAACGAAATAATATTATTAAATAAAAAGAAAAAAATTAAACAATAAGAAATATAAAAATAAAAAGTAAGACAAATTTTAAAAGTAACAAAAGATAGAAGGGAGAAAATAAAAAGATGAAAAAAGAAAGAAAAAGATTAAACAAACGGAATTACTTTAATAGCACTTGTTATAACTATTGTGGTTTTACTTATTTTAGCAGGAGTAAGTATTGCTATGCTAACAGGCAATAATGGCATTTTAACACAAGCACAAGAAGCAAAAACAAGAACAGATAAAGCAAGTATAATTGAACAAGTACAAGTAGATATATTAGGAAAACAAGCAGAAAATAATAGTGGAGATGTATTTGCAAGTGATTTAGAAGAAATATTAAAAAAATATTTTTCAAACAATGAAGCAAATATCAAAAATATAGTAGAAGGAACAACTAAAGAAGGAGAAGAAACGAAATTAATATCAAAAGAAGATAGTAATATAAAAATAGATTTATCAGAAATA
>CALYBF010000135.1 GCA_944393755.1 uncultured Clostridia bacterium
AGTTGGCAATGTCCACTTTTAAAAATATAAAATAAAAAATAATTTTTTTCGTGTCCACTTTCTTGACATAGTACAAACAGGTGGTTAAAATATAGTTTAGATATCAGAAAATGTGTAAAAAGACAAGAAAAAACAAGAAAAAATGTGCAAAATATATCAAAAAAAACAGAAAATTATGTGTAAAATACATTAAAAATATAGAAAAAAACGTGTAATTTTTTTGAAAATATGTTATAATATATATGGGTGATGTATATGGAAAGAAATATAATGAAAGAATTAATTAAATGGAAAGAAAACAAAGGAAGGAAACCTTTAATATTAAGAGGTGCAAGACAAGTAGGTAAAACTTATATATTAAAAGAATTTGGAAAAGAAAATTATCAAAATATTGCATATTTTAATTTTGATAATGATGAAGAATTAAAAAATATATTTTTACATACAAAAGATCCTAAAAGAATAATAGAACAATTAGTACTTGTAAGTGAAGAGAGAATAGAACCTGATAAAACTTTAATAATATTTGATGAAGTACAAGAATGTCCAAATGCACTAAATTCTTTAAAATATTTTAATGAAGATGCAAACGAATATCATATAATTGCAGCAGGTTCACTACTTGGAATTAGATTATCTCATACATCTTTTCCAGTTGGAAAAGTAGAATTTTTAGATATGTACCCTATGACTTTTACGGAATTTTTAAAAGCAGATGGTTCAGAAAATTTAGTACAATATATGGAAAGTATAAAAGGTTTTGAAAATATATTAGAAGTATTTTGGAGTAGATTAGAAGAAAAATTAAAAACATATTTTATAATTGGTGGTATGCCAGAAGCAGTAAACTCTTGGGTTCTTAAAAAAGATATAACAGAAGTTAACAAAATACAAAAAAATATTTTAGAAGCATATGAAGAAGATTTTTCAAAACATACTACAGCGACAGAAGCAAATAGGATATCTATTATATGGAATAGTATCCCATCACAACTTGCTAAAAATAATAAAAAGTTTTTATACCAAGTGGCAAAAGAAGGAGCAAGAGCAAGAGAATACGAAGGAGCAGTAAATTGGTTAAATGATGCAAATTTAATATATAAAATATATAATATTACAAAACCTAGTATGCCACTTATAGCTTATAATGACTTATCATCATTTAAAATATATTTAAATGATATAGGTTTGCTTAAAAGTATGACTAATTTAAGTAGTAGAGTTATTATAGAAGGAAATAGAATTTTTGAAGAATTTAAAGGAGCGTTAACGGAAAATTATGTTTTACAAATGTTAATTTCAAGCGGTATAATAAAACCTAATTATTTTATTTTCGACAACAAGTATGAAATAGATTATCTAATACAATATGAAAATGAAATAATTCCAATAGAAGTAAAATCAAGTGAAAATATAAGTAGTGTGAGTTTTAAAAACTATAATGAGAAATTTAAACCAAAAATAAGAGTGCGTTTTTCTATGAAAAATTTACAAAAAGATGATAATTTAATAAATATACCATTATTTATGGTAGAGTATTTAAAGAATTTTTTAGATATATAAGTAATACTACAAATTTATTTTTATATAGATGTGTCCTAAATTGGACAAAATGTCCAAAAGGAAACGTCCCTGGAGGTAGTTATGGAAAAAAAGAAAGTTTTAATTGGAGTAATTGTTTTAGTAATAATTGTAGTTGCTATAATTTTAGGTGTTGTAATTATACAAAATAACGAAAAAGATAAGGTAAAAGATTTGGTTACTGAATATTTTAGTTTAGTAAATGATAAAAATTATGATGAATTATATTCAAAAGTTGCTTCTATGAATATGAGTAAAGATGATTTTATAGCAAGAAATAAAAATATTTATGAAGGTATTGATTGTACTAATATTGAAATAAATATTAAAACTGTAGAAAAAGCAGATAAAGGTTATGATGTTACTTATAATCAAAAGTTTTTCACATCAGCTGGTGAAGTTGAGTTTGAAAATACTGCAAATGTTGTAAAAGAAGATAAAGAGTTAAAATTAAAATGGGACTCTCATATAATATTTCCACAACTTAATGATGATGAAAAAGTAAGAGTTTCTACAATAAAAGCAAAAAGAGGTAGTATATTAGATAGAAATGATATAGCTTTAGCAGAAGATGGAAATATTGCTTCTGTTGGAATTGTGCCAGGAAAACTTGGTGAAAATAGAGATGAAAGTATTTCTAAAATTTCAGAGTTAACAGGTGTATCTATTGATTATATAAATGAACTTTTAAATGCTTCTTATGTAAAAGAGGATACTTTTGTTGCTGTTAAGAAAATCGTAGATAGCAATCAAGATTTAAAAAATGAATTACTTACGATTCCAGGTGTTATGATAAATAAAGAAGACGGAAGAGTGTATAGTTTAGGAAAAGAAGCTTCTCATTTAATTGGTTATGTGCAACCAATTAGTAGTGAAGAATTAAAAGAAAATGAAGGAAAAGGTTATACAACAAATAGTTTGATTGGGAAAACTGGTTTAGAACTTGCTTATGAAGATACTTTAAGAGGTATTGATGGTACTGATATTTATATTGTAGATGAAAACGAAAATAGAGTTTCTACAATTGCAAAACAAGATAAAAAAGATGGTAAAGATGTAAAATTAACAATTGATAGTAATTTGCAAAAAAAAGTATATGACCAAATGCAAAATGATAAAGGGCTTTTTGTTATAATGGAACCTAAAACAGGAGAATTATTAGCTTTAGTTAGTACACCTTCATATGATTCAAATGATTTTGTTGTAGGCTTAACTACAGATAAATGGAACGAATTAAATAATGATGAAAATAGACCATTATTTAATAGATTTACACAAAAATATTGCCCAGGTTCTACTTTTAAACCAATTACAGGAGCTATTGGTTTAACTACTGGAAAAATAAATGAAAGTGAAGATTTAGGATATAGAGGAACAAGCTGGCAAAAAGATAGTTCTTGGGGAAATTACCACATAACAACACTTACAGATTATTCAGGACCAAAGAACTTGTTAAATGCAATTATGTATTCAGATAATATTTATTTTGCAGAAACAGCTTTAAAAATTGGAGCAGAAAGTTTTGCAAGTAGTTTAGATAAAATTGGTTTTAACCAAAGTATAGATTTTCCACTTACACTTTCTAAATCTCAATATGCTAATGATAATGGAACTAAAATAGAAGGTGAAACAAAACTTGCAGATAGTGGATATGGACAAGGAAGTGTTTTAGTAAACCCTATACATATGGCATCTATATATTCAGCTTTTGCAAATGACGGAAATATGCTAAAACCAAGAATTGAATATGATGAAAATAAAAATGGTGAGATTGTAATTGAAAATGCTTTCTCAAAGGAAGCTTCAGATATTATTGAAAGTGATTTAATTCAAGTTGTAGAAAAAGGAACAGCTACTGATATGAAAATAGATGGAATAACAATTGCAGGAAAGACTGGAACAGCAGAACTTAAAACTTCACAAGAAGATACTGAAAGTGGAACTTTAGGTTGGTTTAATTGTTATACTATAAATAGACAAGGCGGAGA
>CALYBF010000136.1 GCA_944393755.1 uncultured Clostridia bacterium
TAGTTTCATCATCTATATTAATATATTCTGAATATAATGTAACTAAACTAATTCCATTAAAAGAACATATAATATCTCCGTTATTTGTTTCACATTTTATTAATCTATTATCATATTCCAAAGTTATTTCGAAATTTCTGTATATAATATTTGTTATTAATAATAATATCGAAAATATTATTATAATTGTTAGAACTATAATTATTTTATTTTTAACTTTTTTATTCTTTTCTGACTCTTTTGCTATATTAATAATATTTTCATTTGCTTTTTCTTTGTATTCTCCTTCTTCTAATTTTTCACCACTTAATAATTCGTTTACAGTAATTCCAAGATATGAACATAACTCTAACATAATAGAAGCATCTGGCATACCTCTTCCCGTTTCCCATTTAGAAATAGCTTTATTAGAAATATTTAGTTTGTCTGCAAGTTCTCCTTGTGTAAGATTTTTGTCTTTTCTACATTTTGCTATAAATTTTCCTATTTTTTCTTGATTCATAATTTTTTCCTCCTTTTATTTTTTCTATAATATAACCCAACTTTTTAAAACTTTAAACTTCTTTTGAGTAGATTTTATTATTTTTTAGTCTACTATTAGTAGAATTTCATATAAATGAAAAAGAATATCATTAAAATAACAATATTCTTTTTATTATTTTATAATTTTATTAAATTTTTAATATTTCCTATTAAATATAAAGGAATATTTATTAACCAATCTTCTTTTCTATAATCTTTCATAGAAGTTCTAATATTTATTTTTGTATTGTATTTTTGTACAAATGATTTTAAACTTTTTGCTTGCAAGTTTTCACTTGCCTTAACTTCTATTGGTATATTATTATTTTCTAATTGTGTAATATAATCTATTTCAGACTCTCCTTTTTCTGCCGACCAATAAAATATTGAAGTATTAATATTTGATTTTAACTCTTCTAAAACATATTGTTCAGTAAGAGAACCTTTAAACTCAATAAAAATTTTATTTCCTTCTAAAATTGTTATTGGATCTATTTCTGCTTTGGCACACAGTAGACCTACATCTAACAAATATAATTTAAAAGCACTAAAATCTTGATATGCTGATAATGGAATTTTACAATCTTTTACTCTATTTACTTGATATATTAAACCACTATCTATAAGCCAAGACAATGCACGCTCGTATTCTCTTGCCCTAGCTCCCTCTTTAATTAAACCATATATAAATTTTTTATTTTCTTTTGCTAATTGTGTTGGTATATTGTTCCATAATTGCCTAATTCTAGGAACAATTTCATTAGGAGCATGTTTTGAAAAATCTTGCTCATATGCTGTAAGTAAAGTATTTTGTATTCTTCTTACATCTATAAAATCTTTTTTCTCTACATAACTTTCTACAACTTCTGGCATTCCACCAATAAACATATATTGCCTTAAATAATCTTTTAGCTTATCTGAAAACACCTTTATTAATTCCATATCATTACTATTAATTAAGTCAACTAAATTTTTTTCACCTAAAGCAATTAAAAATTCTGAAAAGTTTAAAGGGTAAATATCCATAAAATCTACTTTTCCAACTGGAAATGATGTACCTTCGTGCATTGCAACTCCAAGCAAAGACCCTGCTGCTACTATATGATATTCTCTTGCATTTTCACAAAAATATTTTAAAGACTTTAATGCTTTTGGTACTTCCTGAACTTCATCAAATATTATTAAAGTATTTTCTGGTTCAATATTGACGCCTGATTCTAATTTTAAACCTTGTAAAATTCTTTTAATATCAAAATCTCCAGAAAATAATTGTTCCATTTTTTCATTATCATCTAGATTTATATACGCACATTTTTCATATTCATTTTCTCCAAATTCTTTCATAAGCCAAGTTTTTCCTACTTGTCTTGCACCTCTTAATATTAAAGGTTTTCTGTCTTTGGAATTTTTCCATTTTTTTAAGTCTTCTATTTTATACCTATACAATTTTATCACCTCATATACATTATAGCTCAAAAAGGCACAAAAGTCAAACGATTTTTGTGATGTGCTTGCACATTTTTCGTACGACTTTTGTGATTATAATACACATTTTTCAAAGGACTTTTTAACTAATTCGATAATGCCCTATTATAGATTTTTGTTTTTCATATAATTCTAAAACATCTTCTTCATAATTTATTTGAAATGGGTTTGAGTGATGATATAGATATGGAATACCTTTTTTATTTCTTTTATCAGAAACAATACCAATGTGCCCTTTAAAAACTACAATATCTCCTCCTTGCCACTCTTCTATTTTTGATAAATCTGTTGTTAATGATATATTGTTATTTCTAAAATAAACATTTAAGTTTATAACTCTCCTAAAATCTATGTTTTTATCAACTACATCAATATCATATTTTTCTTTATTTTTTATAATATCATTATTTACAAGTTCCATTAAATCATATCCAGCATTTTTAAGTCCAAATGCAACAACATCAGTACATACTCCATATTCGTCATTTGGATAACCTGTATCATAATACTTACTCTTATATTTAGGTCTTTTTTTAACGTAATTTTTCACATTAAGCAATATATCTGTTTGGTCATCTATATTATCATTATCCTTATCTACATTACTTATATATTGTTCTATACCAAAATAACTATTATCATATTTCTTATGAGGAATTATCTGAAGTATATATAATATAATTAGCATAACAACAATAGTTATAATAGAAATAATAATTCTTTTCTTCACACTATCACCTATCAATTTGAGAATTTTGGGGACACCCATTTTTCGTCTCATTTAAAATATTTTTACTTCATTTCCGTGCTTTTCTATTATATTTATTAAGTCATCAGTTTTTATCCATATAGTTGCAGTATTATCATTTGGGTGTACTCCTAATAACTTTGGTTCTTCTAAAAATTCTTTATCTAGATAGAATTTCACTATATGATTTTTATCATTTAATAAACCCAAAGGTGTAACTGCTCCTGGAATTAATTTCATAATTTTCATTAAATCTTCCTTTGAAGCAAAACTTAAACGTCTAGTATTATTTTTTAAACTGAATTCTTTTAAATCTATTCTCTTATTTCCTTTTACAGTTATTAAATAATAATTTTTCTTTTTGTCATCACGAACAAAAAGATTTTTTGCATCTTGATTTGGATATGGTATGTCAATTTCTGAAGCTTCTTCCATATTATAAACAGCCTTATGGTTCGTTATTTCATAAGATATATTTTCTTCTTTTAAATAATTATATATTTCTTGTTTATCCAAATTCCCTCTCTCCTTTTACAAAATTTATAGCACAAAAAAGAGTAATTATCAATAACTCCTCTAAAGCTTTGCTATAAAACCATTTTTTATTAAAAAGTTTCCAATTTTTTCCTATCTTTTTATCATCTTCTACTATTAATATTTTCTCATTTGTAAGAGAAGAAAAGAGCTACTTTTGAAGTGAACCCAAATTATTAGACAAAAAAGTTTAATAAGGAGGGTTCATTTTATGTCTAAATATTCAAATGAATT
>CALYBF010000137.1 GCA_944393755.1 uncultured Clostridia bacterium
TTTACAATTCTTTCTAATGTTTCTTGTAATTTTATTTGAGCATCTTCTGGCATTTTAGCAAGTTTAGTTTGTAAGCCTTCATTAACAAGTTCGTGTAAGCTTTTACCAAAAATATTAGATTCCCAAATTTGTTTAGGGTCATTTTCAAAACCAGAAAGTAAGTAATTAACAAGTTCCTCAGATTGTTTCTCAGAGCCCACAATTGGTGAAACTTCAGTGTAAACGTCTGTTTTTATGATGTGAAGAGAAGGAGCTTTCGCCTTAAGTCTAACGCCAAATCTAGAGCCTTGTTTAACCATTTCAGGTTCTTCTAAAACTAGTTCATCAATAGAAGGTGTAACAATACCATATCCTTTACGGTCAACTTCATCTAAGGCATAAGAGATTTTATCATATTTCTTCTTAGTAATAGATAAGTCAGAAATTATATGGAATAAATCACCTTCATTTGTTACAGTAACACCAGTGATTTCACTAAGTACATTGTAAAATAATTCTTCTTTTAAAGTAATTTCAATAGAAACATTACCGAGAGCCAAGTTGCATATCTTTAATTTCTGTATTTGAAATTATTTCAGTTTGTTTTATTTTATTTGTACAAATAGAAACATCTTTTAAAACATTTACATCTTGGAAAGCTTCTTTTATTTCTTTAAATAATTCTGTTTTTAAAGGATGTGAAAAATCTAAGCCATCCATCCATTTAGGAAATTTTATCCTGATTTGGTCTGCTGGAAATTCATATAATACAGAAGAGAACATATTGTTAATATCTTCCAAGCTTAAATATTCACAATTAATTGGAATAACTGTTGTTTTATATTTTTCTGAAAGTGTTTGGGCAAGCTCACGAGTGTATGTAGAGTTTGGTTCAGCAGAGTTTAGTAAAATTATAAATGGCTTATTTAGTGCTTTCAATTCAGAAACAACTCTTTCTTCTGCTTTAATATAATCTTCTCTCGGAATATCTGTAATGTTTCCGTCTGTTGTAACTAAAATACCAATTGTAGAGTGTTCTTCAATGACCTTTTTTGTTCCTATTTCAGCAGCTTTTTCAAAAGGTATTTCTTCTTCTGACCACGGTGTTTTTACCATTCTTGGCATATCATCTTCTAAATAACCAATTGCATTATCTACTAAGTAACCAACACAATCTACAAGCCTTGTTTTAAATTTTAAGTTATTATCTAAAGTTATTTCTATAGCTTCATTTGGAACAAACTTAGGCTCTGTTGTCATTATTGTCTTACCACCAGCACTTTGTGGTAATTCATCTTTTGCTCTTTCTTTTTTGTATTCATTATCTATGTTAGGAATAACAAGTAAGTCCATAAATTTTTTTATAAAAGTAGATTTACCAGTTCTAACAGGACCTACAACTCCAACATAAATATCACCATCAGTTCTTTTGGCTATATCTTGATATAATTTTGTATTTTCCATTATATACCCTCCTTAAAGAAAATGTTTGTACTACTTTAAATACTTTTAGTTAAATATATTGAGCAAATCTTTGGAATATGACAAGTTTTATAAAAAACTTGATAAAATATTGTGCTTATGATAAAATAGCAATATTAGAGGAAAAACATATAATAAAATAGATAACAAGAAGGGATGAAAAAAGATGAATAAAGAACAAGATGTAATTAAAATGCTTGAAAGTTACAATCAAAATCATATTATTAATCTTTTAAAAAATTTAGATGAAGTAAAAAAACAAGAGTTATTAGAACAAATAGAAAAAATAGATTTTCACCAAATAATGGAATTATATGATAATACTAAAAAAGAAATTGAAATAAAGGAAAGTAAAATAGAACCAATTTCTTATTTAGACAAAGCAAAATTATCACAAGAACAAAAAGAAAAGTTTGATAAATTAGGTGAAGAAATATTAAGAAATGGAAAATATGCAGTTGTAACAATGGCAGGTGGGCAAGGAACAAGACTAGGGCATACAGGACCTAAAGGAACTTTTAAATTAGATGTCTATGGTAAAGGGAAATATCTATTTGAAATATTAAAAGAAAATTTAGAAGAAGCAAATAAAAAATATTATACAACAATTCCGTGGTATATAATGACAAGTAAAGAAAATAATAGTGCAACTGTGGAATTTTTAGAAAAGAATAATTATTTTGGATATCCAAAAGAAGCTGTAACAATTTTTACACAAAGTGAACTTCCTTTGGTTGATTTTGACGGAAAATTATTGATTAGTAAAGATATGAAAATAAAAGAAGCATCTGATGGAAATGGTGGTACATATTCTTCTTTAAGAGCAAGTGGTTGTTTATCTGATATGAAAGACAAAGGTATTAAATGGATATTTATTGGTGGAGTCGATAATGCACTTTTAAAAATGGCAGATGTAACACTACTTGGTATGGCAATTGATAAAAATGTGCAAATTGCTTCTAAATCAGTAGTAAAAGCAAACCCACACGAAAAGGTAGGAGTTTTCTGCAAAATGAATAATCACCCAAAAGTTATTGAATATGCTGAACTTCCAGAAAGTATGGCAGAAGAAGTAGATGATGATGGAGAACTTAAATATGGTGAATCACATATAATGTGTAATTTATATACAATAGAAGCAATAGAAAAAGCAAGCAAAGAACCTTTAATGTATCATAGTGCAGTTAAGAAAAATTCTTATATTGATGAAAATGGAAAAGAAATTATACCAGAAGAGCCAAATTCTTATAAATTCGAGTCATTTATTTTTGATGCTTTTGAGTTTTTTGATGATATAGCTATTCTTAGAGGAAAGAGAGAAGATGATTTTGCACCTGTTAAAAATAAAGATGGTGTAGATAGTCCAAAAACTGCAAAAGAGTTATACGAAAAATATTGGAATAGACAAGAAAAAAATAATTAAGGAGTTTTATAATATGGAAGATTGTAAAATAAAAAAATTATATAATTTAGATGAAACTATTGCAAAAGAATTATTAGAAAAGTTCACATATCCTTGGGAAGTTTTACCACATATAGAAGAATTTATAATAGAAATTGGAAATAGATTAGATCCAAATGTATATGAGAAAAAAGGAGAAAATATATGGATAGCAAAATCTGCTAAAGTATATCCTACAGCGTATATTAATGGTCCTGCAATTATCGGAGAAGATGCTGAAGTAAGACATTGTGCTTTTATTAGAGGAAAAGCAATTGTGGGAAATGGTGCAGTTGTTGGAAATTCTACAGAACTTAAAAATGTTATTTTATTTAATAAAGTGCAAGTTCCACATTATAATTATGTAGGAGATTCTATTTTAGGATATAAAGCACATATGGGTGCAGGTTCTATAACATCTAATGTCAAATCTGATAAGAAACTTGTAGTAGTAAAAGGAAAAGAAGAACAAATAGAAACAGGTCTTAAGAAATTTGGTGCAATGCTTGGTGATAATGTAGAAGTTGGTTGTAATTCTGTATTAAACCCAGGAACTGTAATTGGGAGAAGTACTAATATTTACCCATTATCTTCAGTAAG
>CALYBF010000138.1 GCA_944393755.1 uncultured Clostridia bacterium
GTAGTATTTACATTTTTCATAATCTCTTGAATATCTGTTATGTTTTTCTTTTGTTTTTTCTGTGTTCCTAATGACCTGTAAGCCATTTGTTCAATTGAGATTGGTAACAAATTATTATTTTTTAGAGATTTTATTAAGTTTTGCTTACTTGCTGCTTCTACTTTGTTTCTTACAATTACCCCTTGCTTAGTCATTGCCTTATACATATATGTTGGCATAAGATTTTACCTCCTTGAAGTTATTTTCCTTTTTTAATTTTCAATTGCATAATTGTTCTATTTAATGTTTCTATATTTTTCTCTTCTATTTGAGCTTTTGCTTGTTCTAGAGTTATTCTATCATCTACAAATAGTTCTGCTAAAGAATTTATTAATCCTATACTTCCTTTTTCTAAGTTACTTTGTATTGCATCTTCTATTTCTGATACACTTAGTTTTTCTTTTCTAATTATACCTGCTACTATATTATCAACTACCATTACTTCTGGTACTAATACTAATTTCCCGTCTGTTCCTTTTAATAATCTTTGAGATACAACAAGTTTTAATAATGCTGATAATAAGTATTTAATACTTGCTTGGTCTCTTACTTCATAGAAGTTTATCATTCTGTCTATTGTTTCAGCACAAGATTTTGTGTGAAGTGTTCCTATTACTAAATGTCCTGATTCTGCCATTTCTATTGCTGCTTCCATTGTTACCTTATCACGAATTTCTCCTATTACTAATATATCACAGTCTTCTCTTAATGAGTTTTTAACACCATCACTAAATGTTAAACTATCTCTACCTCTTCCTACTTCTTTTTGTACTATCAATGATTTTTTTGAGTGGTGTTTATACTCAACTGGGTTTTCTAATGTTAGTATTTTCTTATTTTGATTTTCATTTATATAATTTATTAAAGCATTTAAAGTTGTTGTTTTACCAGAGTTTGTTTTACCAGTAACTAATATTAGTCCTTGTGGTTGGTATGTCATCCTTCTTACTATATCTGGTACACCAAGTGATTCATATGTTGGTAATTCATTTTTTATAAGTCTCATTGTTACTATTGGTACTTCATCTGACAATGAGATGTTTACTCTTAAACGAATATCTTTATATACATATGACATATCTAGTCTTCTTGTTTGGTTAAATACATCATCTTTATCTACATTTCCTTTTACTAAATAATCATACATTTCAAACATATCATCTGGTGTAAGTATTTTGCTTCCTTGTACTGGTACTAAGTCTCTTGCTATTCTTAACATTGGTTTGTTTCCTGGTATTAAATGCACATCAGATGCATCAAGTTTCATTGCTTCATCTATATATTTATCTAAATTCATTTTTTGTCCTCCTTTGTTTTTACTAATAAATTAGTAATTTCTTATTTAATTCATCTAAAGTTGTATCTCCATATGTTACTTTTCTAATTCCATCAACAATTAATGGTTCATATCCTTGTTTTATTGCTTCATTTCTTATTTCTATACTTGATTTTCCTTCCATTATCATTGTTTTTATTTCATCTGTTACATTTAAAATTTCAAACACACCAAATCTATCAAAATATCCAGTATTATTACAATGTTTACAACCTACTGCATCATAAGTTGTTCCAGATGTGTCAAATTCTACCCCATATCTTTTTCCTATTGTTTCTATTATTTTCTTTTCTTCATTATTGAATTTTCTAGCTTTTTTACAATTTGGGCATAATCTTCTTACTAATCTTTGTGATATTACTGTTGCTAATGTACTTGATATATCATAATCTGATAAGCCCATTTTTCTTAATCTTGTTATTACCTCTAAACTGTCTATTGTGTGTATTGTAGATAATACGTAATGTCCTGTTTGTCCTGCTTGAATTGCTATTTCTCCTGTTTCTTTATCACGTATTTCACCAACTAGAATAATATCAGGGTCTTGTCTTAATACTGTTCTTAATGAGTCTGCAAATGTTACTCTTGGATCTACTTCTATCTGGTTTAAACCTTCTATACGTATTTCTACAGGGTCTTCTATTGTTGTTATATTTATTTCTGGTCTATTTAAATAATCTATTATACTATATAAACTTGTTGTTTTACCTTCTCCTGTTGGTGCTGCCATTATTGTTATACTATTTTTCTTATTTATGCTTTTCTTTAATTGTTCTTCTGTTACTGGTAAGCCTAAATCAAATATATTTCTTATATTTATATCTTTTTTAAGTAGTCTTAAAACAAATTTTTCTCCATATACATTTGGTTGTGATGATACACGGATATTATAATCATCATATAATAATATTCTACCATCTTGTGATTCTTGTTTTTCTTGATGCATATTTGATATTGCTTTTAATCTTCCTATTATTTGTTGTTGTTTTCCTTTTTCTATATTTGCTACTGTAAATAACTCACCGTCTATTCTATATCTTACCCTTACTTTGTTAAGCATTGGCTCTATATGGATATCACTTGCTCTTCTTTCCATACCTGTTTTTATTATACTATCTACAAGTGATGTTATTGTATCTCCTCTTCCTGTTGTGTTTAAATTATTTGTTGCTGTTCCTTCATATGTTTTTAATATTCTGTCTATATCTGGCTCAAATGTAATATAATTTTCCATAACTAAGCCTTTATTTAACATAAGCAAACGTACTGTTTCCATTGCTCTTGTATTTACTGTGTTTGCAAAACATACTTTTACTTTTCCATTTGCTACTTCAAATGGAACTGCTTTGTTTTTCTTTGCTACATCTAATGATATATAGTCTGTTACTTTTATTTTTACTGCTCTTTCATTAAGAACAATACCCTTTGTTCCTAAAATTTCTCCCATTGCTTCTATTAATTTATGAGGTTCACAAACATCTAATATATATAAGATATCTCCTATTTTTTTATTTGGATGTTGTTTTTGGTAATCTAATGCTCTTTCAATATCTCCTTCTGTTACTATTCCTCTTTTAACTAATTCAACACCTATTGGTTGTCTTCTTTTCATTTCCATAGTTTTATCTCTCCTTTGTAACCTTTTATCTTAATGTATAACTTGTTGTCCTATTCATACCCCCTGATTCAAAATGTACACTAATTACTGTTTTACCATTTTCTACACTTTCTGTAAATGTACAATTTTCTATATCCCAACATATCTTTACTTTATTTCTATATATCCCTCTATTTTCTTTTATAAATGAATATTGTACTCCATTATCAAATACTACATAATTTTCTGTACACTCTAATATTTGTATGTCTTTATGGTTTACTTCATCTGAAAAATAACTGTTAAATGTTGTATATTCTGTTAATGGGTCATTATAAAAGTTTGCATCTTTTACACTTTTAAAAAATGCTCCTGATACTACTGCTATTATCCCAACTACTATTATCATAACAATAACATATACAGTTAATGAGATTAATGTTATTCCTTTTTGTGATTTCATCTATTAATTCTCCTTTGTTATTACTGTTGATAGTTCAACAGTTTGTTCTT
>CALYBF010000139.1 GCA_944393755.1 uncultured Clostridia bacterium
GACATACAATAGCTGTACATGATGGAAGAAAACATGTACCAGTATATATAGCAGAAGAAATGATAGGACATAAATTAGGTGAATTTGCTCCTACAAGAACATTTAAAGGTCATGCAGGGGACAAAACAACTAAAACAAAATAAATATAAATTACTTACATTTAATCATTAAGGAGGGAAAATAAGTGGAAGAAACAATGATAAATGAAGCAAAAGCAACTCTTAAGTATGTTAGAATTTCAAGTAGAAAAGTTAAAATTGTAGCAGACTTAATTAGAGGAAAAGATGTTGACGAAGCTTTAGCAATTGTAAAATTTACACCAAAAGCAGCATCAGAAATAATTGAAAAATTATTAAAATCAGCTATAGCAAATGCTGAAAATAATCACAATATGAGACATGAAAATTTATATGTTGCTGAAATTTATGCAAATCAAGGTCCAACTTTAAAAAGAATAAGACCTGCAGCAAAAGGTTCAGCAGTTAGAATTAGAAAAAGAACAAGTCATATAACTATAGTATTAAAAGAAAAGGAGGCTTAAAAAAGATATGGGACAAAAAGTAGATCCAACAGGATTTAGAATTGGAGTTATTAGAGATTGGAATTCTAAATGGTATGCAAATTCTAAAAATTTTGCAGATTATTTAGTAGAAGACCAAAAAATTCGTAAATTTTTAAAGAAAAAATTATATCTTGCTGGAATTTCTAAAATTGAAATAGAAAGAACAGCTAAAGCAATAAAAGTTAATTTATATGTTGCAAAACCAGGTATCGTTATAGGTAAAGGTGGAGCAGGAGTAGAAACAGTTAAAGAAGAACTTAAAAAATTAATAGGAAAAGATGCTAATTTAAATATAGTAGGTGTAGAAAATGTTGATACAGATGCACAATTAGTTGCAGAAAACATTGCCAACCAATTAGAAAGAAGAATTTCATTTAGACGTGCTATGAAACAATGTATGCAAAAATCTATAAAAGCAGGAGCTTTAGGAATTAAAACTTCAGTATCTGGAAGATTAGGTGGTGCTGATATGGCTAGAACAGAATTCTACAAAGAAGGAAATATACCACTACAAACTTTAAGAGCTGATATAGATTATGGATTTGCAGAAGCAGATACAACATATGGAAAAATCGGTGTAAAAGTTTGGATATATAAAGGAGAAATTCTTCCAGAGAAAAAAGTGGAAGGAGGAGACAAATAATGCCATTAATGCCAAAAAGAACAAAACATAGAAAAATGCAAAAAGGTAGAATGAGAGGAAAAGCAACAAGAGGAAATAGAGTTACAGATGGAGAATATGGAATTCAAGCTGTAACAGGAGCTTTAGTTACAGGAAATCAAATAGAAGCAGCCAGAGTTGCAATGACTCGTTATATAAAAAGAGGTGGAAAAGTTTGGATAAAAATATTCCCAGATAAACCTCTAACATCAAAACCTATAGGAACTCGTATGGGTAAAGGTAAAGGAGCTCCAGAAAAATGGGTAGCTGTAGTAAAACCAGGTAGAGTAATGTTTGAAATAGCTGGTGTATCAGAAGATATAGCAAGAGAAGCTTTGCGTTTAGCAATGAACAAACTACCTAATAAAACAAAAATAGTAACAAGAGAAACTGTAGAAGAGGTAGGTGAAAATGATGAAGATAAATAAAATTAGAGAAATGTCTTCACCAGATTTAGAAAAAGAATTAGGTGAACTAAAAACAGAATTATTCAAATTAAAATTTAGTTTAGCTACACACGGGATAGATAACCCAATGAAAATAAAAGAAGTTAAAAGAGATATAGCTAAAATAAATACAGTATTAACAGAAAGAAAAATAGCTGAAAGTAAAAAAGCATAATTAAGAAAGGAGAAATCTAAATGGAAGAAAGAAATCTTCGTAAAGTTATGATAGGAACTGTATTATCAAATAAAATGGACAAAACAGTTGTAGTAGCAGTTGAAACAAGTGTAAGTCATAAAAAATATGGTAAAACAGTTAAAAGAACTTATAAATTAAAAGCTCATGATGAAGAAAATGCTTGTCAAATAGGTGATAAAGTAAAAGTAATGGAAACAAGACCACTTTCTAAAGATAAAAGATGGAGAGTAGTTGAAGTTGTAGAAAAAGCAATTGTAAAATAAGAAAGGAGGAACCATAAATGATTCAACAACAATCAAGATTAAAAGTAGCAGATAACACAGGTGCAAGAGAACTTATGTGTATCAGATGTTTAGGTGGTTCTTTTAGAAAAACAGCTAACATTGGAGACATAATAGTTGCTTCTGTTAAATCAGCAACACCAGGTGGAGTTGTTAAAAAAGGTGATGTTGTAAAAGCTGTTATTGTTAGATCTAAAAGCGGTTTAAGAAGAGCAGATGGTTCATATATAAAATTTGATGAAAATGCAGCAGTAATAATCAAAGAAGACGGAACACCAAAAGGAACACGTATCTTCGGACCTGTTGCAAGAGAACTAAGAGAAAAGGACTATATGAAAATTCTTTCATTAGCTCCAGAAGTTCTTTAAGCTGTAGGCGAAAATATCTAGTAGATATTTGAGCCATACAGATTAAAGATGCAAAATTGCGTAGCAATTTTGTATACATATATATTGTATGTGTAGCAATTTTGTATATCTTAAAATAATAGAAAAATATTAAATATAAAAAATCTAAGAAAAGGAGGCAAACTCTAAATGAAGATAAAAAAAGGAGACAACGTAGAAGTTTTATCAGGAAATGATAAGGGGAAAAAAGGAGAAGTACTAGAAGTACTACCTAAAGAAGAAAAAGTTGTTGTAAAAGGCGTAAATGTTAGAAAGAAACATATAAAAGCAAGACGTCAAGGACAAGAATCTGGAATTATACCAGTAGAATGTGCTATACCAGTATCAAAAGTAAATGTTGTATGTCCTAAATGTGGAAAAACAACAAAAGTTGGATATAGTGTAGAAAAAGATCAAAAAATTCGTGTTTGTAAAAAATGTGGAGCAAAATTAAAATAGAAAGGAGGATAGTGCATAATGGAAAAATTAAGAGAACAATATGTAAAAGAAGTAGTACCAGCATTAATGAAAAAGTTCGAATATAAATCAGTTATGCAAGTTCCAAAACTAGATAAAATAGTAATAAATATTGGTTTAGGAGATGTAAAGGAAAATCCAAAATCTTTAGAAAATGCAATTAAAGATTTAACACAAATTACAGGTCAAAAACCAGTAATAACAAAAGCTAAAAAATCAATTGCAGCTTTCAAATTAAGAGAAGGAGTAAACATTGGATGTAAAGTAACATTAAGAAGAGATAAAATGTATGACTTTGCTTACAAATTATTCAATGTAGCACTTCCAAGAGTTAGAGACTTTAGAGGAGTTTCAGAACACTCATTTGATGGAAGAGGAAATTACTCAATGGGTATTAAAGAACAATTAATATTCCCAGAAATCGAATATGATAAAGT
>CALYBF010000140.1 GCA_944393755.1 uncultured Clostridia bacterium
GACTACGTACCAGATTTAATAGAAAAAACAAATAATATTATGAATAGATGCATACAAAACAAAAAAGAGCAAACAAATCAGATTTTAAAGGAAATGCAAAAAAAACACGATAAAAATATGAAAAAACAGCAAGATGATAAAAAAGAAATAGAAAGAAAAATAGATGAAAGTACAAAGAAAATAACAGAAAATAATCAAGTAAAAGTTAACACAGAAAATGATACAGATTATGAATTTGAATATGATGAAACATTAGAAGATGAATAATATTTAAAGAAACAGTTTTAAAATCAACTGTTTCTTTTTTCTAGTTTCACAAGGGCAAGGAGCATTTCTTCCTTATTTTTTCAAAAAATCTATAAAATTTCTTGATTTAAAGTCATATTAGTGATATAGTATACAAGTATTAATATGTAAAAATAATAACATTAAGAGAGGTTAGGAAAATGAGTATATTTAAGAAAATATTTAAAACTTATAGTGAAAAAGAAGTAAAAAGAGTAATCCCACTAGTTGAAAAGATTAATGGTTTAGAAGAAGAAATCTCAAAATTAAGCGATTCAGAATTAAGAGCTAAAACAGATTATTTTAAAGAACAATTAAAAAATGGTAAAACATTAGATGATATTTTGCCAGAAGCTTTTGCAGTAGTAAGAGAGGCATCAAAAAGAGTATTAGGTATGAGACATTTTGATGTTCAATTAATAGGTGGTATTATCTTACACCAAGGTAGAATAGCAGAAATGAAAACAGGTGAAGGAAAAACATTAGTTGCAACACTTCCTGTATATTTAAACGCACTAGAAGGAAAAGGTGTTCACGTAATTACAGTAAACGACTATTTAGCTAAAAGAGATAGTGAGTGGATGGGAAAACTATATAAATTTTTAGGACTATCTGTAGGTTTAGTAATTGCTGGTATGGAACCAAAAGAAAAACAAGAAGCATATAATAGTGATGTAACATATGGAACAAATAACGAATTTGGTTTTGATTACTTAAGAGATAATATGGTAATATACAAAGACCAATTAGTCCAACGCGGTTTACATTTTGCAATCGTAGATGAGATAGATAGTATTTTAATAGATGAAGCTAGAACACCACTTATTATATCTGGTAGAGCAAATGAATCATCAGATTTATACAAAAAAGCAGATAGCTTTGTTAGAAGATTAACACCAAAAGTAATAGTAGAAGAAGATATAAAAGATACAGCACAAGAAGAAGATAACGAAAAATATGATTATATAGTAGATTTAAAAGCAAAATCAGCAACATTGACTGGAAAAGGAATAAAGAAAGCAGAAGAAACATTTGGACTAGAAAACTTCAATGACTTAGAAAATTCTACATTAGTACATCACGTAAATCAAGCATTACGTGCACACGGTATTATGAAAAAAGATATAGACTATATAGTAAAAGATGGAGAAGTATTAATCGTAGATGAATTTACAGGACGTATAATGTATGGAAGACGTTATAATAACGGTTTACATCAAGCAATAGAAGCAAAAGAACACGTAAAAATAGCAGATGAATCAAAAACATTAGCTACAATTACATTCCAAAACTTATTTAGAATGTATGATAAATTATCAGGTATGACAGGTACAGCTATGACTGAAGCTGCAGAATTCGAAGAAATCTATAATTTAGATGTTGTAGAAATACCAACAAATAAACCAATGATTAGAAAAGATGAAAATGATGTTATCTATAAAAATGAAACAGCAAAATATAGAGCAGTTGTAGAAAGTATAAAAGAAAGCCATAAAAAAGGACAACCAGTTCTAGTTGGTACAGTTTCAATTGAAAAATCAGAAAAACTTTCTAAATTATTAAAACAAGAAGGAATAAAACACGAAGTATTAAATGCTAAATATCACGAAAAAGAAGCAGAAATAATAGCACAAGCAGGAAAATTTGGAGCAGTAACAATAGCAACAAATATGGCAGGTCGTGGTACTGACATTATGCTAGGAGGAAATAGTGAATTTTTAGCAAAAGAAGAAATGAGAAGACAAAAAATATCTCCAGAATTAATAGAAGAAGCAAATACTTATTATGAAACAGATGACCAAGATATATTAAATGCAAGAAAGAAATTTAAAGAATTAACAGAAAAATTTGATGAAGAAATAAAAGACGAAAAAGAAAAAGTAATTGAAGCTGGTGGTCTAAAAATAATAGGAACAGAAAGACACGAATCAAGAAGAATTGATAACCAGTTACGTGGACGTTCAGGACGTCAAGGAGACATAGGAGAATCAAGATTTTATATTGGTTTAGATGATGACTTAATGAAAATATTTGGTGGAGATATGATTACAAAAGTATATAATACATTAGGTGCAGATGAAAATATGCCAATAGAATCAAAAATGATATCAAATGCGGTAGAAAATGCTCAAAAGAAAGTAGAAAGTAGAAACTTTACAATACGTAAAAATGTATTAAAATATGATGATGTAATGAACGCACAAAGAGAAATCATATATAAACAAAGAAGAGAAGTTCTAGACGGAGAAAATATACATGATAGTATTATTAATATGATAGAATTTGTAGCAGAAAGCCTACCAGGAGTATATGTAGAGCCAGAAACAAATAAAGTAAATGCAGAATCATTAACAAATGAAATATTTAATATATTTGGTTTTGATATGACAGTATTTGTTAAAGAACACGAAGAAGATGCAAATGCAATAGCAGAAGAATTAAAGAAAAAAGCTTTAGAAGAATACAGTAAAAAAGAAGAAGAAATAACATCAGAACAAATGAGAGAACTTGAAAGAGTTGTAATGCTTAAAGTAGTTGATGAAAAATGGATGAACCATATAGATAGTATGGACGAATTAAAAAATGGTATAGGCTTACGTGCATATGGACAAAAAGATCCAGTTGTCCAATACAGACTTGAAGGTTTTGATATGTTTGATGAAATGATAAATGATATTAAAGTAGATGTAACAAAAATATTAATGCATATTCGTCAAGCAGAAAATGCTAGAAGAACTGAAACTGTAAAAATTACAGGAGCAGCACTAGAAGCAATACACAGTGTAGATGGTGGTTCTAAAATAGGAACAGATGTAGATAGAACAGTAAGAAATGAAGGACCAAAAGTAGGAAGAAATGAACCTTGCCCATGTGGTTCGGGTAAAAAATATAAGAACTGTTGTGGCAAAAACGCATAAATAAAGGGAAAAATCAATATTAATAAAATTAAAAATTGGTTCGGATTTTTATGAAATGTCCACCAGACATTAAAAATATGTAGTAAAATGAAGGTGTGAACAAGAATTTAATTTGTTGACACCTTTTAATTTAATAGAATGGAGGTAATAATTATTGAAATATAGGCAACCGCAATCCCATTGGCTTTAGACTATGGGTCAAGGTTGCTAAAAGTATATTTTTTATGTTAT
>CALYBF010000141.1 GCA_944393755.1 uncultured Clostridia bacterium
AGAAAAAGAGGAGGTGAAGAAGAAATGGTAACTATGGCACAACAAGTAGTAAGAAATCAAGTTAAAATGATTAGAAGAGAAGGTCTAATCGAAGGAATAGAGCAAGGCCTTGAGCAAGGATTAGAACAAGGATTAGAGCAAGGACTAGAGCAAGGGTTAAAGCAGGCAATTAAGGGTATGTTAATAAATAATGTAGAAGATGATATTATAATTAATTCTACAGGTGTGAGTAAAAAAGAATTAGAAAAGATAAAAAAAGAATGTCATCTAAAAAAATAGATAAATTATAATTTTAAAAGACTAGAAACTCCTAGTCTTTTCTACTTTATTCACTTCTTAAAGCTAAAACGGGATCTTTTTTAGCTGCTGCTTTAGATGGTATAAGTCCACCAATTAATGTTAAAATAACACTTAATATTACAAGTATTGCACCACCTTTAAATGGTAATACTGCTGTAATATCTGTATTTATGCTATGAATAATTATATTTATAGGAATTAGTAATAATAAAGTTACTCCTATTCCTATTACACCTGCAAATAACCCTACAATAAATGTCTCAGCATTAAATATTGATGAAATATTTTTCTTTGATGCCCCTATTGCCCTTAATATTCCAATTTCTTTTTTTCTTTCTAATACTGATATATATGTAATGATACCAATCATAATTGAAGACACAATAAGAGAAATACTCACAAATGCTATTAATACATAACTTACACTATCTATAATAGTTTTTACAGACGACATTAACAAACCTGTTAAATCAGAATATTTTATAACTTTTTCTTCATCTTGACTTTCCATACTAGAATTATATTCATCTAAGAAATTTAAAAATAATTCCTTAGAATCAAAATCTTTAAAATAAAACCATATTGAAGTAGGCTCATCAAGATTTTGATATCCTAATTCTAATAAATTAGTATTAGCATTTTTAGTTGTTCCAGCACTTGTCATACTTTCCATTAAACGTCTTATTTCATCTTCGTTCATTTCAAATTTAAAAGCATTTTTAAATTTATTAGTATCTATATTAAATGATGAAGCCATAGTTTCCATTAGCTTTCCTGTTAGTTCTCCTACTTTAGTTAAAATAGTTTTTTGCATATTAGCTTCTACCATACCTTGTGCTATTTTCTCTGTTCCTTCTATTATTCCATCTTGCTTTACTAAAGTATCTACTATCGTATTTACTGAAGCTTCTACTAAAATTGCTGAAGGATCTTTTGTAATAGTTTCACTGTTAGTTGTATTTTCGTTATTACCTTGTACTTCATTATTATTTTCTTCTACATTATCTGTTTCAGGTATTTCTTCTGTTATACCGCCCATCATTGTTATATATTGTTTTAAAAACCCAGAAATTATTTCTTTATACATACTTTTAAAACTGTCTTTTGGAATAACATATTGTTTTTCCATATCTTCTAAAATACTACTATTTTCATTACTATTTAAACCATTTTCTACAACATCATCAACATCACTTAAATTTATTTTAGTAAAACCTCCTACTTCGTTTTCTTTAATATAATTATTTAATATATTTTTCATAATTGTAGATAAATTATTTAAAAATAAATTTTTAGCAGATGAAGTATCTGTTGTAATTGCGTCTGAAATTTCTTTCATATAACCTTCTGTCATGTTTTGTATGTCTTTTGTACTAATATTTACATCAAAAGCTTCTTCAATTGCTTTTTCATCTATTGTTACTAAATCTTGGAAATCTATTCCTGATGTTTTACTATCTTCATCAAAACTTTTTCCGCTAAATACGTCTATGTTCTCATTTTCTAATTGTTTTTTTACAATCTCGGAATTAGATGCTTTTTCTATTACATATTTTGTTAAATCTCTTGTATATAAAACACCTGTCATACTAGTCATTTGACTTTTTGGTTTTACAATTCCTACAATATTTAACTTTTCTGAATTATTATATACATTATTCATAAACTCTCCATCTTCTGTCATATCTTCATAAACATTATATTTTTCATTGTACTTATATAAGGCTGAAGAGTCTACTAATTTAAATTCTATATTTTTTAATTCATCATAAGTAAATTCTAATGGTGTTTCTAATTTTTCTACATCTTCTCCACTCATTATTTTTGTTAATAAATCTTGTAATTCATCTTGGTTTCTTAAACCTAGACTATATAACATTAAATCTGATATTTTGTTTTCATCTGGTAATACTAAAACAATTTCATTATATTTTTCTGGAAACTTTCCTTCTAATAGTTCATATTGCTCATTTACCATTTCTGTACTTTCTGGTAATTCTGAAAATATTGACATAGAAGTTGTCATTAAAGTAGAAGAATTTCCCATAACAGTTGATATCAAATTATTTGGGTTTACTGCCATTAATTCATTATCAACATTTTTTGTATATACAGTTGGTGTAACAGAATAATTATATCTTGTTAAACTTACCATCTGGTCTACTTCATCTTTATTTTCTTCTAAATATTCTTTAAAAGATTTTAAATCATTTTTTCCAACACTACTAAATAATTCTCTTACATTTGGTTGTTCTTGTACAGTATTTTCTTTTACTTGTTGTTCTTCTTCATCACTACTCATTGTTGATAGTAATGCAGAACCTATATCTGCTGTTTCTTGCTGTACTGTTAACGGATATGATGTTAATGTATCTTCTTGTATCTTATCTACATAATTTTGGAAACCTGATGATAAAGCAAGTATTAAAGCTATTCCAATTATACCAATTGACCCTGCAAACGCTGTTAAAAATGTTCTCCCTTTTTTAGTAAGTAAATTATTTAAACTAAGTAAAAATGCTGTAAAAACTGACATTGAAGATTTTCCTAAATTTTTATGCTTAGCTGGTTCTTCTTCTATTTCTTCCATTTTATATGGGTTTGTATCTTCTATAATTTCTCCATCTTTTAGTTTTACAATTCTAGTTGAATAATTTTTTGCTAAATCTGGGTTATGTGTAACCATTATTACTAAACGGTCTTTTGCAACTTCTTTTAGCAATTCCATTACTTGAACACTTGTAACAGAATCTAAAGCTCCTGTTGGTTCATCTGCAAGTAGAATTTTAGGGTCATTTACTAATGCTCTTGCTATTGCAACTCTTTGCATTTGCCCACCTGACATTTGGTTTGGTTTTTTATGTGCTTGTTCTTTTAACCCTACTTTATCTAAAACTTCTAGTGCTCTTTTTCTTCTTTCTTTTCTTGTAACTCCACTTATTGTTAAGGCAAGTTCCACATTTGATAATACTGTTTGATGTGGTATTAAATTATAGCTTTGGAAAACAAAACCGATTGTGTGGTTACGATATGAGTCCCAATCTCTATCTTTATATTTTTTTGTTGATAT
>CALYBF010000142.1 GCA_944393755.1 uncultured Clostridia bacterium
ACTATTAATACATCTGCATTTTTTTCTTTTGTTATTTTTATTGCATCATATACAACAGATGCTGGGTCTACTCCTTCATCTCTTTTTACAATATCAGCACCTGCTCTTTTTGCCCATATTTCTAGTTGTTCTACTGCTGCCGCTCTAAACGTATCTGCAGCAGCTACTACTACTTTCTTACCATCTTTTGCTAGTCTATTTGCAATTTTTCCGATTGAAGTTGTTTTTCCAACTCCATTTACTCCAACAACTAATATTACAGATGGTTTTGTATTTAAATGAAGAGTTATATCTGTTACATCTAAAATATTTTTCATTTCTTCTCTTAATGCTTGTTTTACATCTTCTTCATCTTGTAATTTTTCTTTTTTTATTCTATCTCTTAAATTATTTATAATTTGTACAGATGTATCCATACCTATATCTGACATTATTAATATCTCTTCTAATTCATCTAAAAAGTCTTCATCAACTTTTCTAAAACTTTTGAATACATTATTTATTTTTTCATCAAATGAATTTTTAGTTTTATTCATACCTTGTTTTAATTTTTCAAAAAAGCCCACTATCAATCTCTCCTTTTAATCTTTTAATATTTCATCTGCTAAACTTTCTAATTTAGAAATATCATCTTCTTTTAATCTTGATTTAATAGTAATTGTTGGTTCTACAATTTCTAAATCTTTCATATTTTCTAAAATTTCTTTCATTTTCTTTCCTGATGCTGGTGCCCAAGAACCATTTTCTATTATTCCAACTTTTCTTTTTTGGTAATTTCTTGAGTTTAAATGATGTAGGAATTGTTCCATAGGTGGGAATATTTCCATATTATATGTAGATGATGCAACTATTAATTTTGAATATCTAAAAGCATCTTCTACAGCTTCTGCCCAATCTTCTGTTCTTAAATCTGATACTACTACTTTTTTTGCTCTTTTTTCTTTTAAGATTTCAGCAAGTTTATTTCCTACTTCTAATGTGTTTCCATATATACTTGCTACTGCGATAAATATTCCATCTTCTTCAGGCTCATATTTACTCCAAGTATTGTATTTATCTAAATAATATTCTAAATTTTCTTTTAAAATAGGTCCATGTAAAGGACATATCATTTTTATATCTAAAGTTGAAGCTTTATTTAATAAAGCTTGTACTTGTACTCCATATTTTCCAACTATACCAAAATAATATCTTCTTGCTTCACAATCCCACTCTTCGTTATGTTCTAATGAACCAAATTTTCCAAAACCGTCTGCTGAAAATAATATTTTTTCTGTTTGTTCATAACTTACCATTACTTCTGGCCAATGTACCATAGGTGCCATAAAAAATTGTAATTTATGCTTTCCTAAATCTAGTACATCTCCTTCTGTTACTATTACTTTTCTACTACTTAAATCTATATCACTAAAAAAGTTTTGTAATATGTTAAATGTCATTTGGTTCCCTACTAACTTCATTTCAGGATATTTTTTTGCAAGTAAGCCAATATTATATGCATGGTCTGGCTCCATATGTGATATTATTAAATAATCTGGTTTTTCTCCATTTAATTCTTTTTCTAATTTTTCTATCCAAATATTTGTTACTCTTTCATCTATTGTATCTAATATCACATTTTTTTCATCTTTTATTAAATATGAATTATAACTCATACCGTTTTCTAACATATATTGTCCTTCAAATAATGTTAAATCATTATCACTTGCTCCTATCCATTTTATATCTTTTGATATTTCCATATCTACCATAATTGGCCCTCCTTAAAAACTTCTTTTATCGTTTATAAGTATAACATATTTTTCCTAATATGTGTACTATTTTTACTAATTTATTTAAAAGCAAAAAGCCAGCCTCAACTGAAACTGACTTTTTACTTTTGACTACCTCGGAAACACGAAGAAGTCTACTCCATTTTCGGAGATAATGATTTTCAAGGCTGGGAACACATACCTATCACCCTTATGAATATTTAGTTTTATATAGAAAGGGTGAGAATAAAGGTCATCATTTTATTCGTGTTGAGGATGATGGCACTGTTACTGAAAAATATGAGGCAAATTCCCCTCAAAAATTTAATGGTTGGGGGAATTTATCTGATTCACCAGAAGCTGTTTTTGCAGTAAAAAAAGAACATAATATTGAATTTCCTAAAAGTAGTATTATGATTCCTTTAGAAAACTCTATGGACTTTAAAGAAACTGTAATAAATGCTATTAGGAATAAACAAAACTCTTTTTCTTATCACAATCATAATTATAGTTTTAAGAAATCAGATGATGATTTTATTTATATTTGTAGTAATTCTACCGTCATTGCAAAAATGCTTTTAGATAATAAAACATTTGATATTGAAATAGAACCTGAGAACAAAACGGAAATTAAAATTTCCGTCCTTAGCACTATTTTTATTTTGTACTAAGTTTTTATAAAGATGTTGTTTTTAAGTTTCCACCTAAATTTTAGGCAACCCTTTTCTTTATAGGTCGTTGTTCTCGACCAATATCCATCGCTATTTCTAGGTTTGGACTAAATATTTCTTTTATATATTTTCTTAATATATTTAATGCTCCATTTATATCTGCATTTATTATTCTTCCTCTATTTGTTTTAAATAAGCCTCTTTTTATTCTTCTACTTTTATTGTAATTTTCTCTAGTTATTTCTTCTTTATCTATACTACTTACTCCTGATGTATATTCTTCTGTTATTTTTTCTACTTCTATTCCTTCTTTCTCCGCTTTATATTCTATTTTTTCTACTAAATCTTGCAATGGTATTTCTACAAACCTTTTGTTGTTTTTCATATTTTGTTTTATTCCTTTTATGTCTCCTATTACTATAGTTCCACAACCATTTTCTTTTGCAAAATCTATTATCATTTTACTTACTTTATGCATATAGGTTTTACAATAATTATTTCTTTTCTTATATAATTCTTTTATTCTTTTTGTGTTTTTATATTTTTTGCTTCCAACCATATGCATTTGTATACTTTCTAATCTTTCTATTTCTTTATTTATATATCTTATCTTTGACTTTAGACTTTCTCCTGCTACTATTAATGTATTATTATTATTTGCTGTTACACAAGCTGCTAAATTATTCATCCCTAAGTCTATTGCCATTGTATTTCCAAATACTTCTATTTCTTTTGCCTTTTCTTCATATATTATATATACCTTACATCTTTTCTTCTCTATTTTTCCTATCTTTATCATTTTTATGCTTTCTAAATTTATTAGCTTTTCTAATTTCTTTGGTATTAGAAAATTTAAACTCTTTACTTTAAATTTTTCTTGCATCTTTTTTGATATTG
>CALYBF010000143.1 GCA_944393755.1 uncultured Clostridia bacterium
AAAAAAATAGAAGATTATAAAATCTCTTCTATCTCTTCTAATTTCTCTATTATTTTTATAAGCACGTCTTCTCTTTGATATTCTTTCCCTGTTTCTTTTTTTAATGAAGTTGCAATATTAATTGTTTCTTCATTAAAATAATCTTCGTTAATATTAAAACCAAAACTTATTAATAAATATTCTATTTTTTCACCTTGTGTATGTATTTCTGTTAAAATACCACATAATTTTTTTCCATTAAATATCAAATCATTTGGTTTTTTTATTTCTAGTTTATAACCATATAACTCATAAATTGCTGTTTTTATCTTTTTTGCAATCTCTAATGTTAAACCATTTAATTTATCTAAATTGCATTTGGGATATAATATTATAGTAGTAGCTATGTTTTTTCCTTCTCCTGTATACCAACTTCTTCCTTTTGTTCCTATTCCCCCTGTTTGTTTTTCTGCAATTAACATCTTCCCTTTATTTTCTTTTTCTTTATTTTTAGCAACTGTTTTTGCAAAAATATGTGTTGATTCTATTTCTTTAAAATATTCTATTTTCTTTCCTATAATTTTCGTATTTGCTTTTTTAATTTTCTCTATATTCATTTTTATTTTATTTATCTCTACCTTTCAGAAAAATAATATAACTATTATTTAATTGTTATCATAATTATCTATTGGCAAATTTAGTTATTGCTAGTCCGTCTCCTACTTCTAATATTTTAGTATCTAACTTTTCATTTTCTGTTGTTTCTTTAATATATTCTCTTAAATTTCTAACTGCTGTACGTTGTTTATGTTTATTATAATCACTTAAAACATATCCTTTATATAAAATATTATCTGCAAATATTATACCATCTTTTGAAAGTAATCTCAAAGCTTCTTTTAAGAAAAACGGATATTTTCCTTTAGCTGCATCTATAAAAATAACATCATATTTATCTTCTAAAGTTGGTAAAATTTCCACTGCATCTCCTTCTAATATATGTATTTTATCTTCTAAATCCATTTTCTTTATATTTTCTTTTGCTTCTTCTACTCTTGTATGTTCTCTTTCTATTGTATCAATTATTCCATTTTCTTCTAAAACTTTAGTAAAACATATAGCAGAATAACCAACTGCTGTTCCTATTTCCAATATTTTTTTAGGTTTATTTTCCTTTAAATATTCTTCTATTACTTCTAAAGTATCATCCATTATTATTGGAATATGTTCTTCTAAAGCTTTTTCTTTTATTTTCTCTAATTCTACTAAATTCATAACTTCCTCCATTTGAGACAATTTGGGACACCCATTTTTTGTCTCATCTAACTTAAAATGAGACAAAAAGTGGGTGTCCCAAAAAATCTCATTTTCTTCTTGCTGCTCTTTCTCTTTCTTTTGTATCTAATATTTTCTTTCTTAGTCTTATTGATTTTGGTGTTACTTCTACTAATTCGTCATCTTGTATGAATTCTATTGCTTGCTCTAAGCTCATTTGTATTGGTGGCACTAAACGTAATGCTTCATCTGAACCTGATGCTCTTGTGTTTGTTAAATGTTTTTCTTTACATACGTTTATACTTAAGTCTTCTCCTCTAGAGTTTAGACCTACTATCATACCTTCATACACATCTACTCCTGGTCCTATAAATAAGTCTCCTTTATCTTGTGCATTATATAAACCATATGTTACTGATTTTCCTGCTTCAAATGCTACTATTGTTCCTCTAACTCTAGCTTGTATTTCTCCTTTATATGGTTCATATCCATTAAAGATATGATTCATTGTTCCTTCACCTTTTGTGTCTGTTAGGAATTCTGTTCTATATCCTATTAGCCCTCTTGAAGGTATTTTGAATTCTATTTTTGTATGTCCATCTTCTGCTGGTTCCATATTTGTCATTTCTGCTTTTCTTCTACCTAGTTTTTCTATTACATTTCCTACACAGTCATCTGGTACATTTACTACTAAGTCTTCTATTGGTTCACATTTTTCTCCATTTATTTCTTTTATAATTACTTTTGGTCTTGATACTAATAATTCAAAACCTTCTCTTCTCATTGTTTCTATTAATACTGATAAATGTAATTCTCCTCTTCCTGATACTTCAAAACTATCTGCTGAATCTGTTTCTTTTACTCTTAATGATACATTTCTTTCTAGTTCTTTAAATAATCTGTCTCTAATATGACGAGATGTTATAAATTGTCCTTCTTTTCCTGCAAATGGTCCATTGTTTACACTAAATGTCATTGATACTGTTGGTTCATCTATATCTACAAATGGTATTTTTTCAGGGTGATTAAAATCACATATTGTGTCTCCTATGTTTATTTCTGGTATTCCTGCTATTTCTATTATATCTCCTGCTTTTCCAACTTCTACTTCTACTTTATTTAGTCCCATATGTGTATATACTTTTGCTATTTTTCCTTGAGTTATTTTATCTTCTCTTCCACATATTGATACTGGCATACCTACTTTCATTTCTCCACGTTCTACTCTTCCTACTGCTATTCTTCCTACATAGTCATCATAGTCTATGTTTGATACTAGCATTTGTGCTGGTCCTTCTTCATCACAATTAGGTGCATCTATTGTGTTTATTATTGTTTCAAATAAACAATGTAAATCATTGCTTTCATCTTCTAAATTCATTTTTGCAATTCCATTTTTTGCTGATGCATATACTACTGGAAAGTCTAATTGTTCATCTGTTGCATCTAATTCTATAAATAGTTCTATTACTTGGTCTACTACTTTTTCAGGAGTTGCTCCTGGTCTATCTATTTTATTTATTACTACTATTGGTTTTAGACCTAACGCTAATGATTTTTTTAATACCTCTCTTGTTTGTGGCATTGCTCCTTCAAAGGCATCAACTAATAAAAGTACTCCATCTACTGTTTTTAGTACTCTTTCTACTTCTCCACCAAAGTCTGCGTGCCCTGGTGTGTCTACTATATTTATTTTTACATCATTATACATTACTGCTGTATTTTTAGATAATATTGTTATTCCTCTTTCTTTTTCTAAGTCGTTTGAGTCCATTACTCTTTCTTGTACTTGTTCATTATCTCTAAATACGTGGCTTTGTTTAAGCATTGCATCTACTAATGTTGTTTTTCCGTGGTCTACGTGTGCTATTATTGCGATATTTCTTATATTTTTATTGTTCATTTCTTACCCCTTCTTTTTTACAAAAAAATAGACTTAAATCTCCTTTAAATCTTAAATATTATATACCTAACAAACAAATTTGTCAATAGCAAAAAAACACTAAAAAAAGCAAAAAGCTAGTAATTTTAAGCTTTTTACT
>CALYBF010000144.1 GCA_944393755.1 uncultured Clostridia bacterium
GATAGTTTAGAAAAAGCTACTAAAGAAAACACAGAAGGAATAAATAAAATTATAAGAGATAGAAAAGTTAGCAGAATTTCTTTAGAAAATATTATTACTCAAATAGATTTTACTATAGAAAATAAATTTAGAAGCTTAGAGGAAACAATAAATAAAAACTTTAATAAATTTCAAGAAGCAGTATTAAATAATGATAAAGAACATAATTATTTTAGAAGTTTATTAAAAGAAGAAAAAGAAAAATATCCTGAATTAGAAGAAAGGGTAGAAGATTTAGAAGATTGGAGAGATGAAATAGAAGGAAGCTTGTTTAGTGTTTAATAAATTAAGAAAAAACACTTGCAAAATCTGAAAAAGGTGTTATAATAGTTACATAAATGTTAAAAACAATAACAAGGACAAGATAAATAATATAATATCTTTAAGAGAGCTAAACATTTGCTGTAAGTTTAGTAAGTAAAAATTATTTATTATCACCTTAGTTTGTTGCTATACTGAAAAAATAAGTAAGTTAGCCGTAATCTTGCGTTAAAAGAAATTAAAGAGAGTAAATTATTATTAAGATAAATTATTTACTAACTTAGGTGGTACCGCGGAGTTTTTTCGTCCTAATGGAAGGAAAAGCTCTTTTTTGATATTTTATTTTTTATGATTTATTTAGATATTAATTTTAAAATTATATAAATAAAAGGAGGAATTTTTATGTACAAAAAAGTTGATTTAAAAGACGGTTTTGTAGGTATGGAAAGAAGAGTTGCTGAATATTGGAAGAAAAATGACATTGTCAAGAAAAACTTTGCAATGAACGAAGGGAAAAGATATTTTACATTTTATGATGGACCACCAACAGCAAACGGAATGCCACACGTAGGTCATATAGAAACAAGGGTAATAAAAGATATTATTCCACGTTATAAAGTAATGAAAGGATATAAAGTAATTAGAAAAGCTGGTTGGGATACACACGGACTTCCAGTAGAACTTGAAATAGAAAAATCTTTAGGAATTTCAGGAAAAGAACAAATAGAAGAATATGGAGTAGAAAACTTTGTTAAAAAATGTAAAGAAAGTGTATTTACATATGTTCATATGTGGGAAGAAATGACAAATAAAGTAGGTTTTTGGGTAGATATGGATAATCCATATGTAACATATCACAATGAATATATAGAATCAGTATGGTGGGCATTAAAACAAATGTGGAATAAAGGCTTATTATACGAAGGACACAAGGTTATGCCATATTGTCCAAGATGCGGAACAGCTTTATCATCACACGAAGTTGCTCAACGGATATAAAGATGTAAAAGATTTAACTTGTGTTGCTAAATTTAAAATAGAAGAAAACCAAGGATATGATAAAAACTCATATATATTAGCTTGGACAACAACACCTTGGACATTACCTTCAAATTTAGCATTAGCAGTAAATAAATCATATGAATATGCAGAAGTAAAAGCAAATATAGGAACAGATGACGAACCAAAATATGAAAACTATATTTTAGCGAAAGACTTAATAGATAATGTATTAAGAGAAACACCTTATGAAATAGTAAGAACTTTCAAAGGAGAAGAATTATTAGGAATAAAATATGAACAATTAATGCCATTTGCTAAAGTAGAAGGAAAAGCATATGTTGTAATTCATGGAGATTATGTTACACTAACAGATGGTACAGGAATAGTACATATTGCTCCAGCATATGGTGAAGATGATAGTATAGTTGCAAAACAAAATGGAATAACATTTGTAAATTTAGTAGATAAATCAGGAAACTTTGTGAAAGACGTAGAACCTTGGGCAGGTAGATTTGTAAGAGACTGCAATGAAGATATTTGTAAATGGTTAAAAGAACATAATAAATTATTTAGTAAAGAAAAACATATTCACTCATATCCACACTGTTGGAGATGTGATACACCACTTCTTTATTATCCAAAAGAGAGTTGGTTTGTTGCAATGAGCAAATTAAGAGATGAACTTGTTGAAAATAACAGCAAAGTAAATTGGTATCCAGAAACAATAAAAACAGGAAGATTTGGAAAATTCCTAGAAAACGTGATAGATTGGGGAATCTCAAGAGATAGATATTGGGGAACACCACTTCCAATATGGACTTGCGAAGATGAAAACTGTGGACATAGAGAGTGTATAGGTTCAATAGAAGAATTAAAAGAAAAAGCAATTGATTGTCCTGATGATATAGAACTACATAAACCATATATAGATGATGTATATCTAAAATGCCCTAAATGTGGTAAAAAGATGAAAAGAGCAAAAGAAGTAATAGACTGTTGGTTTGACTCAGGTTCAATGCCTTTTGCACAATGGCATTATCCATTTGAAAACAAGGAAATGTTTGACAATAATTTCCCAGCAGATTTCATATCAGAAGCAGTAGACCAGACAAGAGGATGGTTCTATACATTAACAGCAGTAGGAACAGCTTTATTTAATAGAACACCATTTGAAAACTGCATAGTACTTGGACATGTATTAGATGAACACGGACAAAAAATGTCAAAATCAAAGAAAAATGGAGTAGATCCAATAACATTATTAGACACAGTGGGAGCAGATGCAACAAGGTGGCATTTCTATACAAGTAGTAGCCCTTGGTTACCAAAAAGACTAGGAATAAAAAATGTACAAGAAACACAAAGAAAATTTTTAAGCACATTATGGAACGTATATTCATTCTATGTTTTATATGCAGAAATAGATGAATTTAACCCATTAAAATATGCAGATTACAAATTAACAAATGTAATGGATAAATGGATAATATCAAAACTAAATACATTAGTAAAAGAAGTAGCAGATAAATTAGATAGTTATGATATAACAGGAGCAGCTCTATTAATAGAAGACTTTACAGACCAATTATCAAACTGGTATGTACGTAGAAATAGAGAAAGATTCTGGGCACAAGAATTAACAGATGAAAAAATAGGAGCATATGTAACATTATATAGAGTATTAACAACATTAATAAAAGTAGCAGCACCATTTACACCATTTATGACAGATGAAATATACCAAAATTTAGTAGTAGGTTTAGATGGAAAAGCACCAGAAAGTGTACATTTATGCTTATGGCCAGAAGTAAACGAAAAAGAAATAGACAAAAAACTAGAAGAAGAAATGAGTTTAGCATATAAGATAGTAAAACTTGGAAGAAGTGCAAGAAATAGTGTAAATATTAAAAATAGACAACCATTATCAGAAATGCTAATATCAGTAGACACACTTCCAAAATACTATGCTGATATCGTAAAAGAAGAATTAAA
>CALYBF010000145.1 GCA_944393755.1 uncultured Clostridia bacterium
ACTATCTGAATCTATTAAAACTGGCTCTCTATAACCACTATTATTATCAAAATTTGTTGTTGTACAACCAGATTGTACTTCTGAACCACTAGCTGTAAAATCATAAAGCAAACCTCTGTAATTTTCTCCTACTTTTACTGCCATTGCTTTATTTGTTGTTCCATTTGCTTCTGTGTCCGATACTGGTGTTTCTACTGGTATCCATACAAATTGGTTTCCCGCTTTATCCTGTATTACTAAACCATTATTTACATTTTCTAATGTTGGTGCAGATGTTCCATTTCCCCACTTTGATGTGTCTGTATCTACTGGTTTATATCCTGCTGGTATAGTTGGGTTATTTGCACTTGGTGCTTCTCCATTTATTGTACTTGTTTTTTCAAAATATTCTTCATTTTCTGTTATATCTCCACCTACTGCATTATTTAAATATTTATTATATTCGTCAAGAATAGCTGCCTCATTATTTGCTGCATTTTCTGTTTCTGTTTTAGCTCTTTGTGCTTGTGTAAGTATTCCATTTTGTCCTGTTAGCATTGCAATTGATACTCCTGCTAATATCAAAAGTACGATAATCGTAATTACCAACGCAATTAGAGTAATTCCGTTTGTTTAATTTTTCATTTTGTTTTCTCATTTTCTTTTTTCTCCCTTCTTTAGTTCTTTTTTGTTTTTATCATTTTGTTGTTTTGTTTTTACTTTTTTGTTTTGTTTATTTTTTTCTTCATCTATTTTATTGTTAATTTCTTTTTATTGTGTTTTATTTTGTTTTCTTGTATTTTTTGTTTCTTTATTTTTGTTCTTTTCTTTTTTATAATTTTTTACCTTTTAGTGTTTCTTCTTATTTGCTTTTTGAACTAAATATATCTTTTAATAGTATTTCCTTTTTTTAAAAAATTAAACAAAGATATATTGCAAAATATTTTTTCTTATTTAATTTTCAAAGTACTCTACTATCAAAAAATGTATTAAGTTCGTATATAGTATGTATGTACAAAATCAGTATAACAAAACATATGTTATTTGTAAACAAATTACTTGTAAATTTATATTACAAATTACTTTTAAATTTATATTACAGTTTTATTACAAATATTTCTTTCTTGTTTTTACTTTTCTTTTTTATTCTTTTATTTGTTTCCTATTTTTTCTTTTTGTTTTTTACTTTTTTGTTTTTATTATATATTTAAAAGAAGGCTATTTGCCTTCTTTTAATAAATCTTCAAACTTCTTTCCTGACATATATTCTAATGTTGGAATAAGAAGTAAATTATATCTGTTAATAAGTTTAATGTATTCTTTTTGATTATTTACTTTTTTTATCTTTTGTAGAGATTTTTTATATGCTTGTTTTATGTTCATATATATCATCTCCTTTTTATTCATTTTACCACATTTTTTGTAAAAAGTTTGTCGAAACGTGTCGAACTCAAAAAAAGATAGCATTTAGCTATCTTTAAAAATTAAAATATAAAATAAGTCCACCTATTATAACAATTAGAAAACCTAATATTTTTAGACCACTACTACCTTCGTTTTGGTCTCCAAAACCAAAGAACTTCTTTGTAATTAAACGTGCATCATAAATTAGAATAACACCAGCAAGTATCATAATTGCTGAAATTAACATCATTATTACCTTAAACATAATATCTACATCCTTTTTTAATTTTACTTAAATCTTTTACCTCTATGTTTCTTCCTTGAAGCTCTTTCTTGGTCTAGATACATATTATCATAATCATCTAAAAATTGTTTTCTAGCTTCTTCTTTAGTCCAAGTTATTTCGTCATCATCATTATTGTTATCATATATATTGTTATCTTGTTCTTCTATATCATCTTCATATTGTTGTTTACTATTTACTTTATAATCTTCTTCTTCGTCATCATCATAGTTTAGTCCTGAAAAAGGTATAGTATATTCTTGTTCCCATCTTTTCTTTCTTTTATGGCTAATTATAATTGCAACAACAATTATTAAAACAATTACACCTACAGCAACTCCAATAATAATCATCTTTTTTTGTTCTTCTTGTTTTCTTGCTTCTTCTTGCTCTCTTGCTATAGCTTCTTCATCAACCAAACTCTTATTTACAGTTACTTGGTATGTTGCAACATTATCTCCATTATCATCTGTAACCAAAATAGTAACAATATTTTCCCCTTCTTGTAAATTATCATTACCTGTTACTTCTACTATATAATCAGAATTTGTTGCAACAGCATCTACATTAAGTTCTTTTCCCTCTCCAATGTATTTTACAGTATATTCATACACATTTGTACTAAAAGCTGGGGATAACTCCAAATCACCTATTTTTAAAGAAGCTAAACCTTCACCAGAACTTGCTGTTTCATTGTGTTTTATTTCTTCTCCACTACTTGTTGCACCTTCTCTTGTAACATTTATTGTATAAATTTTCTCAGTACCATCTTCTGCAGTAACAACAATAGATAAATCATTTAAACCTTCTGTTATTTTTTTAGTACCTAAACCACTTATTTTTGATTTACTATCTTGTGCAGTTGCATACACTTCTACTTCTTCTACATCATTTGGAACAGTTACATCATATGAAGTTGTTCCAACTTTAAACCCTGTAAAATCATATTCTGTAGGTCTTATTCCTAACATAGATAAATTAGCATTACTAGACTCTGCTTGTGTTTCTTCTGCTCCATCTGTTTTACTTGTATTACTATTAGTACTTGTTCTATTTGTTTTTTCATCTAAAGTATTTTCTTCTACTTTTAAATAATTGTTTTCTTCTACTTTAGCAATTTCTACTGAGCTTGTAAAAATCACTCCTAAATAACATAAACTACTTATAATTAAAACTGTAATTATTAATAAACTTAAATTAACCCCTCTCTTATTTTTATGTTCCATAGTATCCTCCTAAATTTCCTTTGTTATGATAATCGCATTATATCATTTTCGATTTTTTTCGTCAATAAATTTTGAATTTAACTTTCGGTATTTTTGAAAAATAGCAAAACTTAAAGGAAATTTAACTTGATTAAAATTTAAAATTATTGTAAAATAATATTATTAAAATGGTTTGAAGGAAGTGAAAAAAAATGCAAGGAATAGGAATTGGTATTAGTGATTTTAAAAGTCTAAGACTAAGAAAGAATTATTTTATAGATAAAAGTTTGTATATAAAAGATATAATAGATAATCAATCAGGAGTTATATTAATAACAAGACCTCGTAG
>CALYBF010000146.1 GCA_944393755.1 uncultured Clostridia bacterium
GGCTCTAAAACAAGACACAATATTGTATATAATTTCTATATACCTTAAACTTTAGTTATACTATACTAACTAAAGCCACGCATTTTATAATATCTTTTAATTTACTGTTTATTTGCTGTTCGTGTCTATGTTTTGCATTTTATCACAATGTGTCATTTGTGTCAATAAGTTTTTTTAATTTTTTTACAAAAATTTTCTAAAATATATTATAATAAATTTAAGGAAGTGATTTTATTGGAAGATTCTATTAAATATTTAAACAAAACTGTAACTGTGAAAATCGATAGACCTTTAGGCTCAAAACATCCAGACTGGGATCTAATTTATGAAGTAAATTATGGTTATGTACCAAATACAATTAGTGGTGATGGTGAAGAATTAGATTGTTATGTTTTAGGTGTTGATAAGCCTTTAGATAGTTTTACAGGGAAGTGTATTGCAATAATACACAGAACAAACGATAATGATGATAAATTAATAATAGTTCCAGAAGGTATGAATTTTACAGATGAAGAGATACGAAATCTAACTAATTTCCAAGAGAAATATTTTAAAAGCATAATTATACGATAATTTTAGACTTTTTTATTTTTCTTTTGTATTATTGGTATAGGAGTATTTTATGGAAGAAGATAAAAAATTATATAATGAATTTTTAAATGGAAATGAAGAATCTTTCCAAAAACTAATAACTAAATATGAGAAAAACCTTATCTATTTTATAACTAGATATGTTAAAAATATGGATATTGCTTATGATATATACCAAGATACAATAATGTATATATTAGAACATAAAGAAAAATATAATGATACATATTCTTTTAAAACATATCTATATTTAATAGCTAAATCTCGTGCCATTAATTATATAAATAGTAAGAATAAAGACCTTCCTCTTGAAAATTTTGAAAACACTTTAAAAGAAGAAAAAATGTTAGAAGATATAGTTTTTTCTAAAGAAAGGCAACAAAAAATCGAAAAGGTAATTAAAAAGCTAAAAAAAGAATATCAGCTAGTTATTTATTTGACGAAAATAGAAGGTTTATCATATAAAGAAACTGGTCTTATTATGGATAAAACTGAGAAACAAATAAAAAATTTGGTTTTTAACGCTACTAAGAAATTAAAGAAATTATTGGTACAAGAAAGAATTATTGAAATAAAAAACAACAAGTTTATACGTTTACTTTTGTGGTTTATAGTTCTTACATTTATAATTTCTTCTCTTACATATGCTGGGTTTGTTATATATAAAAAATATCAAGCAAGCTTAGTTCCAACATATACAGAAGAATTTAATAATAGCCAAAAGAACAATATGTGGGTTTGTACTTTTAATTTGGCTTGGAACGAATTCATAGACGAAAGATTTGGCGGAGAAGTAAGTTTTAGAGACAAAACACCTTCAATTGTAAATTCGTTAAATAAAAAAGATTTTACAAAAGAACAATTGTCTAATGATAGTTACTATATAAAAGTAGATGTTACAAGACCAGAATTAAAAGAAATCATTAAAAATGATATAAAAAATAAATTTAATATAGATGAGTCTTCTACTTTAGATAAAATTAATTTTGATATACCAAATAGCTATACAATTTATAGTTTTTTATATAAAAAATTCGAATTTGAAACACCTTTTAATGTTTTAGATGATGATAAATTTTCAAATTCAGAAGAAAAGGTAAAATATTTTGGAATTACTGATTCTTCTGATGAGAATTTAAGAAAACAAGTAGAAGTTCTATTCTACAAAAATAAAGATAATTTTGCTATTAAATTAAATACAAAAAATAATGAAGATATCATACTTGCAAGAATAGATAATACAAATTCTTTTGATGAGACTTACAACACTATAGTTGAAAATTCTAAATATGAAAAGAATAAAGTTTTTAACAACAAAGATACTTTAAAAATTCCTAATTTAATAGTAGATACTGAAATTAGTTATGACGAATTATGTAACAAAGAATTAGCAAATAATAAAAATAATATTTCTTATATAACTTCTGCAATTCAACAAATAAATTTTTCTTTAAATAATGAAGGTGGAGAAGTTATAAGTAGAGGTATTATTCAAGATATTACTAAAGAAAATTCTATTAAAAGAGATTTTAATTTTACAGATAGTTTTTATTTGTTTTTAAAAGAAAGTGATAAAGAAAAGCCATATCTTATGCTTAAAGTAGATAATACTGATTTAATGGAAGTTTCTAATTAAAGGAGATGATTTTTTTGAAAAAATTTATTATTGTTTTTATTAGTATTTTAATTTTTATAACTATTGCTAGCATTATTCTTTACTTTTTTATTTTTACAGATAAATATAATAATGAAAATGCAAATACTAATTTAATAAATACTGAAATTATTAATACAAATAATTATGATATTTCTATAGAAAATTTACCTTTCGATTTTTCTATAGAAGATGCAATAAAAAATAATTATTTTGTATGTGGTTATGATAAAAATTACAATGAAGAGAAATTAAATACTTTTATTTCTAATATAGAAAATAAAATTCCTTCTAGCCTTCGCCTTGCTTTTTCTACACCAGAAGGTGATGTTATTTTAAAAGAACTTATTTTAGAAAATGGTAACATTATTTTTAGAGAAGATTATAGAAGAGATGAATTTTCAAGTAAAGAAGATAGAATTATTAAAGAAAGTTCTTTTCCTATTAATGATTATAGAATTGTAGAAGATTTTTTAGGTGAGACAAAATATATTTATCTTGAAAATAGAAATAAAGATTTTAATACTAGAGTTTTTATTTGCTCTTGTTATAATAATTTAGAATATAACCATAACTTCCAATTAATTTTTAAAGGAAGACGTGATATGGGAACAGATACAATTATAGAAAAAGGTACATACTTAGATTATAATGTATATTCTTTTGCTGGTGATGTTTTTATTAAAATTGATAATGTGGAAATTCCTTTAAAAGATGCTATTATTAACAACCAAATAGACCCACAAGATATTGTAGATAATTGTACTTTAGATGTTAAAGAAAATAAAAATAATGTTGTTTTTAATGAAGCAAATGACGGCGGTACTAGAAAATACAGATATGATTTAGCAAGTCCAGAACCTTATTCTATTATTAAATGCCATACTTTAGATGGTAACAGAGATTTATATATTGGTCCTACTAATATGGAATTTGACGGTTCTACTGTAGATTGGTTATATTATAATTA
>CALYBF010000147.1 GCA_944393755.1 uncultured Clostridia bacterium
ACATAAATTTTAAAAAATAGGACATTTTCACTAAGAATTCATTTATAAAAACGGGACATTTTCACTAAGAATTCACAAGTTTTTTAAAAATTTTTTTAAATTTTTTTGAAATTTTTAAACTTTTTTATATTTTTATTTTTAATTTTTTTATGTTTTATTTTTTTAACCATTTTTAGGAATATTATTTGTTTTATTACATTACTATTTTCGTATTATCAGTTCGTTCTTTTTTAACCGTGGAATTGATATACTTTTTTTACTAAATTAAAAGGAGGGATTCCATATGAATAGTAAAGAAAGAGATTTAAGAAAAAATATTGGAAAGAAAATTAGACTTGCAAGGTCTAAAGCAAATTATACCCAAGAAGAATTAGCTGAAAAATTATCCTTATCGCCTAGATATGTAAGTCAATTAGAACGTGGAATTGCTTTTGGGAGTGCTACAACAATAATTAGTGTTTGTAAAGCTTTAAATATTAGCTCTGACTTTTTATTTGAAGATTTGATACAAAGTACTAATTCAAAAACTTTAAACGATTTAATGAGTCAATCTTTTGTAGAAAATTATTTAAAATTAAACAACTATAATAGAGTAGTTCTTGAAGCTTTAGCTGCTGAACTTGTAAAATTACAAAAAGCTACTGAAAATAGAAATAAAGAGGCTTAAAATTTAAGCCTCTTTATTGTCCACCGCCACCTTTTTGTCTTAATGTTACATTTACAATTGTTCCTTCTTGTACTTGTTCTCCTGACATATAGTCTTGCGAAACAACTACACCTTTACCTTCAATATTTATATTTAGTTTTCTCTCTTTTAGCGCTGACTTTGCTTGTGATGCGTTCATACCTTTCAAATCTGGTACTGCAACAGATGTTGATACTTCGTTTCCTTCTCCATATAATATTACAATACCATTTTTAGATAAATATGAACCTGGTTTTGGCGTTTGGTCAGATACTAAAGTATTATTTACATCTCCTTCAGAATATACTTTAACTTCTAACCCTAAACCTTCTAATGTTTTTTGTGCTTCTGCTATTGTTTTGTTTCTTATGTCTGGTATCATAATTGAATTACTTGATGATGTATCTATTTCTGTATCTGTTGAAGGTATTCCTAAATATGGTAGTATTTCTGTAAGCATTTGAGATACTACTGGTGCAACTAATGTACCACCTTGGTGGTTACTCTTTGGTGGGTCATATAATGTAACTAATATTACTACTTGTGTATCTTCTATTGGTGAAATTGCTACAAATGAAGCAACATATCCTGCGTCTGTATTTGTATAAATCGGTTCAGATGTTCCTGATTTTCCACCAACTGCATATCCTGCTACAGCTGCATTTTTTCCTGTTCCGTCTGTTACAACTGATTCCATCATAGATTTCACTTGGTCTGCTGTTTGCTTTGATATTACTTGTCTTACTTCTGTTACTGGTATCTCTGTTACTGCTCCTGTTTCCGTATTTGTTGTTTGTTTTACTATTCTTGGTTGTAATAATTTGCCATCATTTGCAATTGCAGATACTGCTGTTATCATTTGAAGTGGTGTTATATTAAATCTTTGTCCAAATGACATTGTTGCAAGTTCTACCGGTCCTACATCTTCTAGATCATAGAAAATACTACTTTCTTCTCCATATAGTCCAGAATTTGTTGAGTCAAATAGCCCAAATGCATCATAATATTTATATAATGTTGATGCCCCTATTCTTTTTCCTAATTGCATAAAAGATGGGTTACAAGATTTTTCTAGTGCTTGTCTTAATGTTAGTGGTCCGTGTGCACTTGTCCAACAAGTTATTTTAAGTGGTTCAGATCTTGATGCATCTTCAAATTCTTCATAACCATTACATATAAAATCTCCTTCTTTATCTGTTGTTGTAATATTTTCTTCTAGTGCAACAGATGCTGTAATTAATTTAAATACTGAACCTGGCTCATATGTTTCTGCAACTGATTTATTAGACCACATTTTATATAATGACTCATTTTTTTCTTCTGCTGATAATGAATCATATGTTTCTGCTAATTTTGAATTTGGTGTATATGGTTCATTTAAGTTGTAATCTGGATATGATGCCATTGCTAATATATCACCAGTTTGTGGGTTCATTACAATTGCATTTCCACCTTTTTTACAATTATTTTCTTCTACTGCTTGTTTTAAATATTTTTCAACTATAGTTTGAATATATAAATCTATTGTAAGTGTTATATCACTTCCGTTTTCTGCTGATATATATGTTTCCTCTGAGTCTGGAATTTCTTCTTGATTACTTCCTTTTGAGCTTACAATTTTTCCTGGTGTACCTTTTAAAACTGAATCCCACTTAGACTCTATTCCACTTAAACCTTGGTTATCATTTCCACAAAAACCTATTACGTTTGACGCTACATTATTATATGGATAATATCTTTTTGTATCTTCATCTATGTTAATACCTACAGATACTTCATTTTCTTCCATCCAATTTTTTAATTCATCTACTTTATCTTGTTCTACCTTTTTTATGATTGTTTCTACTTGTGATTTACTATTTACTTTTTCTAATGTTTCATTATAATCTAAACTAAATATATCTGACAAACCTTTTGCAACTTTTTCTTTTAACTCTTTTGTTTTTTGTTCGTCATCTTCTACTACAATTTTTCCGAGGGTTTATTGTTATTGTATCTACTTGTGCACTTATTGCTAGTTCTCTTCCTGTTGAGTCATATATATTTCCACGTTTTGGACTTATTATTTGATTTATTGCTTGTTGGTTATATGCTGCTTCTTTTAAACTGCTTCCTTGTACAAATTGTATAAAACCAATTCTTCCTATTAACAATACAAATAACAATATAACTGCAATTAAAAATATCCCAAGTTTTTTTGTTTGAATAAAGTTTTGAGATTTGAAAGATGTTTTTAATTTTACTATATTGTTACTATCATTATTTATTTTTTTATTGTTAGATCTAACATTTTTATTTGTTTTTTTCTTGTTTTTTTTATTTTCCATAATAAACCTCTTTTGTTTTATATTGATATAATTATTTTAAGAAAAAATAAGAAAAAAGTCAAATATTTCTTAGAAATATTTACAAACTTTTCACTTTAAGTTCAAACAACTTTTCGAACAAAACGGAAATTAAAATTTCCGTCCTTAGCACTATTTTTATCTTGTGCTAAGTTTTTATAAAGATGTTGTTTT
>CALYBF010000148.1 GCA_944393755.1 uncultured Clostridia bacterium
GTAAACTAATACATTTACCGCTTCAATCAGGGAATACCAAAGTTTTAAAAGAAATGAATAGAAAATATACAAAAGAGCAATATTTAGAATTAGTAGAAAAAATGAAAAAGAAAATACCTAATTTAACATTATCTACTGATATAATAGTAGGTTTTCCAGGCGAGACTGATGAGGAGTTTTTAGATACATTAGATGTTGTAGAAAGAGTAAATTTTGAACAAATATATATGTTCATATATTCAAGAAGAAAAGGAACACCAGCAGATAAAATGGAAAACCAAGTTCCAGAAGAGATAAAACATATTAGATTTAATAAATTAAAAGAATTATTTGAAAGTAGAATTGAAGAAAACAACAATAAGTATGTAGGTAAAATAGAAAAAGTATTAGTTGAAGGTGAAAGTAAAAATAATAAAGATTTATTAACAGGAAGAACAGACAGTAATAAAGTTGTTATATTTGAAGGAGACAAATCTTTAATTGGTAAAATATTAAATGTTAAAATAGTATCACAACATATGTGGTATTTAAAAGGAAAAATAGAAGAATAAAGAGAAAAAGCAAAGAATGAAGTTTGGAAAGGAAGAAATAAAAAATGGCAGAATATTCACCTATGATGCAAAGATATTTAGAAACTAAAAAAGAATATCAAGACTGTATATTATTCTATAGATTGGGCGATTTTTACGAGATGTTTTTTGATGATGCAATAACAGCGTCAAGAGAATTAGAATTAACATTAACAGGAAAAGATTGTGGTCAAGAAGAAAGAGCTCCAATGTGTCGGAGTTCCACATCACGCAGCAGAAATATATATTTCAAGATTAATTGCAAAAGGCTATAAAGTTGCAATATGTGAACAATTAGAAGACCCTAAAAAAGCAAAAGGAATTGTTAAAAGAGGAGTAATAAGAGTAGTAACACCAGGAACTTTAGTAGACAGCAATATGTTAGAAGAAAGAAAAAATAACTTTATAATGTCTATTTATAAATCTGGTATATATTATGGGATAAGTATTTGTGATATATCAACAGGAGAATTTTATTCAGCAGAAATAAAAGATAATTATAATTTCCCAATGTTATTAGACGAGATTGCAAGATATAGTCCATCAGAATTGGTTGTAAACTCAATGATGGCAGATTGTAAAGAAGAAATGGACAAAATAAAAGAAAGATTTGATAATATATATGTTACCAAATTTAATGATAAATTTTTTATACAAGAATTAAATAATATTGATTTAAGATTTAATTTTGTAGATAATAATGGTAAAAAACTAGAAGATATCGCAGATAAAAAATTAGCAATTAGTTCTATAAATGCTTTAATAGAATATATAGAAGAAACACAAAAAACATCTTTAGACCATATTAACAAAATAACTGTATATCAAATATCAAAATATATGGCATTAGATATAAATGCAAGAAGAAACTTAGAGATTACTGAAAAAATGAGAGATAAATCAAAAAAAGGAACACTTCTTTGGGTTTTAGATAAAACCTCAACTTCAATGGGTGGACGTCTACTTAGAAGATGGCTTAGCGACCCTTTAGTTGATGTAAATGAAATAAATAGGAGATTAGAAGCGGTTGAAGAATTAAAAAATAATATTATTTTAAGAGGAGATATTATAGAAAACTTAAAAAAAGTCTATGATATTGAAAGATTAACAGGAAAAATGGCATATGGAAATGCTAACGCACGTGATATGATAACTCTTAAAAATTCTTTGTTTAAACTACCAGAAGTAAAAAACGTATTAAAAGATACAAAATCTGAACTTTTACAAAGCTTATATGATAATTTAGACGAGCTTCAAGATATATATGGTCTAATTGATAAATCAATAGAAGAAGACCCACCAATGACAATAAAAGAAGGTGGAATAATAAAACTTCGGTTATGACCCTGAAATTGATAAATTAAAAACAGCAGGAACTGAAGGGAAGAATTGGCTTATTAAATTAGAGGCAGAGGAGAAAGAAAAAACTGGAATTAAAAATTTAAAAGTTGGTTTTAATAAAGTTTTTGGTTATTATTTAGAAGTTACTAAATCAAATTTAAATTTAGTTCCTGAAAGATATATTAGAAAACAAACACTAACAAATGGAGAGAGGTTTATAACAGAAGAATTAAAAACTTTAGAAAATCAAATATTAGGAGCAGAAGAAAAAGTTGTAAATCTTGAATACGAAGCCTTTACAAAAATAAGACAAGAGATTGCAAAAAATGTTATAAGGCTTCAAAAAACAAGTGAAGTTGTATCTACTTTAGATGTTTTAACATCTTTTGCAACTGTTGCAGAAGATATGAATTACTGTAAGCCTATTGTAAATAATTTTGGAACTATTGATATTAAAAATGGACGTCATCCTGTAATTGAAAAAATATTGGGTGCTGGTAGCTTTGTTGAAAATGATACACATTTAGATAAAGAAGAAAATAGGCTAGCAATAATTACAGGACCTAATATGGCAGGTAAATCTACATATATGAGACAAGTTGCTTTAATTACTCTTATGGCACAAGTTCGGAAGTTTTGTTCCAGCAGAACAAGCAACAATTGGTGTTGTAGATAAAATTTTTACAAGAGTAGGAGCATCTGATGATTTAAGTATGGGGCAAAGTACTTTTATGGTAGAGATGATGGAAGTTGCAAGTATTTTAAAAGAAGCAACTCCAAATAGTCTAGTAATACTAGATGAAATAGGAAGAGGAACATCAACATATGACGGTTTATCTATTGCTTGGGCAGTTGCAGAATATATTGCAGATAAAGAAAAATGTGGTGCTAAAACTTTATTTGCAACACATTATCACGAATTAACAGCTTTAGAAGAAAAATTAGAAGGTGTTAAAAACTATTCGATTGCTGTTAAGGAAAAAGGTGAAGATATAATTTTCTTAAGAAAAATAATATCTGGAGGAACAGATGAAAGTTATGGTATTCATGTTGCAAAACTAGCAGGTGTACCAAAAGTTGTAACAACAAGAGCAAATGAAATTTTACGTTCTATTGAAAGAAAAAACGTACTTGCCGGAAAGAATAACAACAAAGAAGATAAAGCAAGCAAAAAACAAGTAGAAGGACAATTTGATATGTATAATTTCAAACTTGCAGAAATAGCTCACGAAATAGATAAAATAAATTTAAATGAATTAACACCAATAGATGCATTAAATACTTTAGT
>CALYBF010000149.1 GCA_944393755.1 uncultured Clostridia bacterium
ATCCAGATGATAATAATGTTGACGATAATGATGTAGCAACAGGAAAAAATATTATAACTGGTATTGCATTTATTGACGAAAATGCAAATGGTCAAAAAGATGATGGTGAAGAATTATTATCAGGAGTAAAAGTACGTTTATATAATACAGAAACAAACAATTTAGTAAAACAAGAAAATGGAAATATATTAGAAGCTACAACAAACGAAAATGGAGTTTATGTATTAGACCACATAGGAAATGGAAAATATATAGTAATATTTGATTATAACAATGAAACTTATACTTTAACTAAATATAAGGTAGAAGGTGTAAGTGAAGATATTAATTCAGATGCTATGATGAAAGAATTAACAATAAATGGACAAAATCAAAATGTGGCATCAACAGATATTATAGAAATTACTGATGAAAATATTTCAAATATTAATGTTGGTTATGTGAAAGTACAAAAATTTGATTTAAAATTAGAAAAATTTGTTAGTAAAATAGTTATACAAGATTCAAGCGGAAGTACAGTTATAGAATATGGTGATGAGACATTAGCAAGAGCAGAATTAGATGCAAAAAGAGTAAATGGAGCAACAGTTTTAATAGAATACAAAATAAGAGTAAGCAATGTTGGTGAAGCTAGTGGATATGCTAGAAGAATTGTAGATTATATGCCAAATGACTTAAAATTCAGTTCTGAATTAAATAAAGACTGGTATCAAACTCAAGAAGGTGTATATAATGCAAGTTTAGCAAATGATATAATTAATCCAGGAGAATCTAGAGAAGTAACATTAACATTAACAAAATCAATGACAGAAAATAATGTAGGATTAATTAATAACACAGCAGAGATTGATGAAGCATATAACGAATTAGGATTAACAGATATAAATTCTACTCCTGGAAATAGAACAAATGGAGAAAATGACATGGGTTCAGCTGATGTACTTTTAGGAATTAGAACAGGTGGAGCAGTTTATATTGGAATAACTATAGGCACAATATTGGTACTAGGAGTTATAGCTACAGTTATTGTAGTAATTAGAAAAAAAAGAAAAATAACAAATGAGGAAATATAGAAGAAAGGAGGGAAAATAGATATGAGTAAATCAAAGAAAATATTACTTAATTTAGTTTTAACAATTTTAATAATATTTGGACTATGTGTTACAGCATATGCTTATGATAGTGTAAACAATATAAGTTATGTTGGTCAACAAATCTATATGACAAGAAATGAATACTTATCTAGTAATAATATATATTGTGTAGAACACGGTCAAGTTTCTGCATTAAATGGAATATATGAAGTAGTTTCAAATGTAAGAATAGAAGGAACTAAATCAACAGATCATACAGGAAAAACTATAGAGAGTAAAGATAATGCAAGATTTGCTTACATTTTGTCTCAAGACAACGGCGATGACAAGGCGAGTGGTCCTGTAGCAAATGGTATTTGGAATTTTGCATCTACTTGGATGGAAAATGTTGGACAATATCATGCGGGACTATATCACGGCTTTGTTGGAAGTAGACACGGAACTACAAGTTGGTTAGACCAAGATGCTATAGATTATGCAAATAATCTAGAAAACGGAAGTAAAGTTACAGATAATACAAATAAAGAAAATATAAAAGTTACACCATATGAAAAAGATGGAAAACAGTATTTAAGAGTAGGACCATTTAATTGGTCATTTGGTGGAACAATAACAGAGTTAAATGTATATGACCAAAATTCTAATCCAATATCAGAGAAACTATATAGTAGTTTTTCTGGAACAACTGAAAACTATTTTGATGTTAGTGGAATAAAAACTGGTAAAGACTTTTATATTTCTATACCACTAGATGGAAAGGTATCTAAAATTACTAAAATTACTGGTAATATGAGAATGAACGTTAAAGGTGTAAACATTTGGTTCCTAGAAAATGAAAATTCTTATAATCAAAATATGATAAAAGTAGAACCATATGAAACAACACAAGATATTGAACTTTCATTTGATTATGATATACCACTTTTAGGAAATTTAAGAGTAATAAAAGTAAATAAAGATAATACACAAGTTAGATTACCAGGAGTAGGTTTTTATATATTAAATCAACAATTAAATAAATATGTTAAACAAGATGAAAATGGAAATATTTCATATGTAGAAACAAGAGAAGAAGCAACAGAATTTATAACAGATGCAAATGGTGAAATTTCAATTAAAAATTTAGTTGTAGGAACATATATAGCATATGAAACTAAAAACCCAAATTATGGTTATGAGATGTTAACTGATGGACAAGTAACAGAAGTTAAAGTAGAAGATACAACTAACTTCCAAATTGGAAACAAACAAATATATGTTAAATTATCAGGTATAGTATGGGTAGATAAAATATCAGGAAAGAATTCTATAAGAAATGACTTGTATGCAAGTGATGAACATCCAGAAATTTCTGATTATGATGATGATAGTGATATTTTACTAGATGGAATTACTGTAAGATTAAAAGATAGAACAACAGGCGAAACTGTAATGGAAACTAAGACAGCAGACGGTGGAGCATATTTATTTAAAGATGTTTTAATTGAAAACCTAGAAAACTATTATATAGAATTTGAATATGATGGTTTAACATATACAAACGTAATACCACATTTAGAAAATGAAGAAAATGGTTCTAAATCTGCAGAAAATAGTACAGTAAGAGATGAATTTAACAAAGATTTTAGTACTATTGAGGGAGCTACGCAAAACACAGGTATTACTCTAGATGAAAACGGAAACAAAGTTCATGATTTAAATTATAATTTAGACCAAAATAATCATACAGCAACATTAATTAATAATGGACAATATTTAATTACAGGAAATACTGATGAAACAGGTTATAGTATAAGAGATAACTTTACATATGGTATGGAAGAAATAAAATGGATTAATCAAGGTTTATATGAAAGAGAAAAACCTGATATCTCATTAATTAAAGACTTAGAAAATGTAAGAGTTACAGTAAATGGATATGAACACGTATATAATTATTCACAAAGATTTGTAAATCAAGGTGAATATGGAGATGGCTTTAATGTAGGTGTGAAATTTGGAAATAAATATGGTTCAATGTCATATACTAGAGCAATTTACAAAGCAGACTATGAATATATAAATGAACAAGATAA
>CALYBF010000150.1 GCA_944393755.1 uncultured Clostridia bacterium
TATCATTTCTTCTGCAATATATACAGGTACATGTTTTCTTCCATCATGTACAGCTATTGTATGACCTACCATTTGTGGATAAATTGTTGAAGCTCTTGACCAAGTTTTTAATACTTCTTTTTCTCCAGATTCATTCATAGCTTCAATTCTTTTTAATAATCTTTCTTCTACAAATGGTTTCTTTTTGCTTGATCTTGACATTTAAAATGTCCTCCTTTCCAGCGTTTTTTTCTTCCTTTTTAGGGGAAGTCAAAAAACATTTGTTGTTTTTTGACTATGCTATTAATCTAGCTTTATTTACTGTTTCTTCTCTTAACAATAAATTTATTTGATAATTTGTTTTTATTTCTTGTTTTGTATCCAAGAGCTGGTTTACCCCAAGGAGTAAGTGGACCTGGATGTCCAACTGGAGCTTTTCCATCTCCACCACCATGTGGGTGATCTACTGGGTTCATTACAGAACCTCTAACTGTTGGTCTAATACCCATATGTCTCTTTCTACCAGCTTTTCCTAATTTAATATTTTCATGATCACTATTTCCAACAACACCTATTGTTGCTCTACATCTAACAAGAATTAATCTCATTTCTCCTGATGGTAATCTTACATGAGCATATTTTCCTTCTTTAGCCATTAATTGAGCACTTTGTCCTGCTGCTTTAACTAATTTTCCACCTTGTCCTGGATTTAATTCGATATTATGAATTAGAGTACCTACTGGAATGCTACTAATTGGCATACAGTTACCTGGTTTAATATCAACATTTTCTCCAGATACAACTTTATCTCCATCTGTTAAACCTTGTGGAGCTATTATGTATGCTTTTTCTCCATCTTCATATTGTATTAACGCAATATTTGCACTTCTATTTGGATCATATTCGATACCAATTATAGTTGCTTCCATATTGTCTTTTAATCTTTTAAAATCAATAATTCTATATTTTTGTCTATTTCCACCACCTTGATGTCTTACTGTTATTCTACCATATGAGTTTCTACCTGCATTTTTCTTCTTTTTAGCAAGTAAAGATTTTTCTGGTGTTTTTTTAGTAATTTCTGCGAAATCTGACACTGTCATATTTCTTCTAGATGGTGTATATGGTTTATAATGTTTTACTGCCATTTTTCTTTCTCTCCTTTATTATTTATTTTCCTGGTTTTTTCCAGATAATCTTCGAAGCTTATGCTCCCATAAATTCATCAATTGAATCTTTGTATTTCTTTGTTACTTTTACAGATTTTCCACCTTTTGTTAAATATGATTTTTCTTCTGGGTTTGTATCTATTGTAACAATTGCTTTTTTCCAATCTGATGTTTTTCCTACGTGGTAACCTACTCTTTTCTTTTTACCACTTACGTTCATTGTATTAACATTTAATACTTTTACTTCAAAAAGTTTTTCAACAGCTTTTGCTATTTCAACTTTTGTTGCTTTTTTATTTACTTTGAAAGTGTATTTACCTTGTTGTAATTCATCATTACTTTTTTCAGTAACAACTGGTGCTATTATTATATCTTCTGGTAACATTATGCATACACCTCCTCTAATTTCTTAACAGTATCAACTGGTAAAATTAGATTTGAATATTTTAATAAATCAAATATGTTAATATTATTTGCTGAAATTGTTTTAACTCCTTCAATGTTTCTTGCTGACATAACAACATTTTTATTGTTTTCTGGAAGTATTATTAAAGTTTTTCCTTCTACTTTTAATGCTGATAATGCTTTTACCATTGATTTTGTTTTAATTTCTTTTAATTCTAATTTATCAACTACTGTTAATTCTTTTTCTAATACTTTAGAACTTAATACAGATCTAATTGCAAGTCTTCTTTCTTTTTTGTTTACTGTATATCTATATGAACGAGGTTTTGGTCCTAATGCAACTCCACCTTTTATCCATTGTGGTGCTCTTGTTGAACCTTGTCTTGCTCTACCTGTTCCTTTTTGTCTCCATGGTTTTTTACCACCACCTGAAACTTCTGCTCTTGTTTTTGTGCTTTGTGTACCTTGTCTTTGATTAGCTAAATAATTCTTTAAAACACTGTGAACAATGTTTTCATTTGGTTCGATTCCAAATACACTATCTGCTAATTCGATATCACTAACTTTTTTGCCTTCTATATTATATACGTCTACTTTTGGCATTTTAAGTTCCTCCTTCCTTTCTATTTACTTACCTTTATTGCTGATTTTACTTTTAAGATAGATCCTTTAGCTCCTGGAACACTACCTTTAACTAATATTACGTTTTTATCCATATCTACTCTTACAACTTCTAAGTTTTGGATAGTAACTGTTAATCTTCCCATATGTCCTGGAAGTTTTTTACCTTTAAATACTCTACCTGGTGTTGAAGTAGCTCCCATTGAACCTGGTCTTCTATGATACATAGAACCATGTCCCATAGGTCCTCTGTGTTGTCCATGTCTTTTGATAACACCTTGGAATCCTTTTCCTTTTGTAGTTCCTTGAACATCTACTTTTTCTCCTGCTGTGAAGATATCAGCTTTTACTTCATCTCCAACTTTATAATTTGCTACGTCTTCTGTTCTGAACTCTCTTAAATGTTTTTTATTTTCAACACCTGCTTTTTTAAAGTGTCCTTCTAATGGTTTATTTAAATGTTTTGCTTTAACTTCACCATATCCTAATTGGATACTATTATATCCATCTGTTTCAACAGTTTTAACTTGTGTTACAACATTTCCTGCTGTTTCAATAACTGTTACTGGTATTACATTTCCCTTTTCATCAAAGATTTGTGTCATACCAACTTTTCTTCCTATAATTCCTTTCATTTTGTTTACTCCTCCTATACGTTTTTACCGCATAAGTTATCTGTACGTCACTTCGTTCCTACAGCTAACTTAACTATTGGCTAATATAATTTAAAATTTACATATTTAATGTATATCAGCTTGGTTTCGTTTCCCTGCTTCTATTATTTATTATTATAATTTGATTTCTATATCAACACCAGCTGGTAATTCTAATTTCATTAGACTATCTACTGTTTTTTGTGTTGGATAAAGAATATCAATAACTCTCTTATGTGTTCTCATTTCGAATTGTTCTCTTGAATCTTTGTATTTGTGTGGAGAACGTAAAATTGTTACGATTTCCTTTTGTGTTGGTAATGGAAT
>CALYBF010000151.1 GCA_944393755.1 uncultured Clostridia bacterium
AGGATGTTCAGGAATGACACATTCAGCAGCAATGGCAGGAGAAATATTAACGGGAAAAACAATATTAGAAGCACTAAATACAGACTTAGTATGTGATGCAATAAACACAGCAATGAGAGAATTATTCTTACAAATAGTATATGGAAGAAGCCAAACAGCATTTTCAGAAGGAGGACTTCCAGTAGGAGCAGGACTTGAAGATTTAGGAAAAGGACATACATCACAAGTAGGAACAATTTATTCAAGTACATTAAAAGGACCAAGATATTTACAATTAACAGAAGGATATATTTTAGAATTAGGTTTAGATAAAGACGACCAAATAATAGGCTATAAATATGTACATACAGGAAAAATGATGGATAACATCAAAAAAGGAATAGACCCAATGGAAGCAATAGAAAAAGCAACAGGAACATATGGAAGATTTGATGAAGCAGTGAAGAAAATAGACCCAAGGGAACAATAGGGACGTTTCCAATTGGACAAAATGTCCAAAATGAAACGTCCCCAATAGGACATTTTGTCCAATTGGGGACACATCTTAAAAAATAAAAATGATAATTAGGAGGAAATAAAATGGCAGTAACATTTGAAAGTTATGAAAGAAGAATAAATCAAATAAAACCAGTTATGGAAAAATACGGAATAAAAGATTTTGAAGATGCATTAAAAATATGTACAGATAAAGGTTTTAACCCTTATGAAATTGTAAAAGGAGTTCAACCAATTTGTTTTGAAAATGCAGCTTGGGCATATACTTTAGGTGCAGCTATTGCAATAAAAAAAGGTTGTACAAAAGCAGCTGATGCAGCAAAGGCAATTGGAGAAGGTCTACAAGCATTTTGTATTCCTGGTTCTGTTGCAGATGATAGAAAAGTAGGTTTAGGACATGGAAATTTAGCTTCTATGTTATTATCAGAAGATACAAAATGTTTTGCGTTTTTAGCAGGACACGAAAGTTTTGCAGCAGCAGAAGGTGCAATTGGTATTGCAAAATCTGCAAATAAAGTAAGAAAAACACCTTTAAGAGTTATATTAAATGGACTTGGAAAAGATGCAGCACAAGTAATTTCAAGAATAAATGGTTTTACTTATGTAAAAACAGATTTTGATTATTTTACAGGAAAAGTAAATGTAGTAGAAGAAATTAAATATTCTGATGGAGAAAGATCAGAAGTTAGATGTTATGGAGCAAATGATGTAAGAGAAGGTGTAGCAATCATGTGGCTTGAAGATGTTGATGTTTCTATTACAGGAAATTCAACAAACCCAACAAGATTCCAACACCCAGTTGCAGGTACATATAAGAAAGAAAGAATTGAAGCAGGTAGAAAATACTTCTCTGTTGCATCAGGTGGTGGAACAGGAAGAACATTACATCCAGATAATATGGCTGCAGGTCCAGCTTCATATGGTATGACAGATACTATGGGAAGAATGCATTCAGATGCACAATTTGCAGGAAGTTCTTCAGTACCAGCACACGTAGAAATGATGGGACTAATTGGTATGGGTAACAACCCAATGGTTGGTGCTTCAGTTGCAGTAGCAGTTGCTGTAGAAGAAGCAATGAAATAATTTGATATATTAATAGTAATAAAAGAAGTTTATATAACCTACTTTGTGGTTTACAAAACTTCTTTTTTTCTTTCTTGAAAAATAAAAAAAATTAGTATAAAATTAAAATATAAAAAATAATATGGAGATAAAGATATGGAATTTGAAGAAAAGTTTAAAAATAAAATTCGTGAGAAAATTATAAAACAAATAGAAGAAAATTTTAAGATGTGTTGGGATAATTTTGATAAGTTAGGAGAAGAGTATCTTAAAGATATATTACAGGATATATTAAGAGAAATAAGATCTTTTATTAATTTTTATAATGAAAAAATAAGTGATAAAAGTAAACAAATACATTTTGAAGATGATATAACATTAGATTCAATAATGGAGTTAAAAAGAAAAGTTACAGTTAGTGAAGAAGAAAAAGAATATATTGAATATGAAAACGAAACAGATCCATATAGGAGAAAATATGAAGATGCCATTATAGAAGTTTTAATAAAAAGGATCTTACTAGAAAAAACAAATATACCAGATTTAAAGAGTGTTGAAGAGCTAGGAGAAGAAGTTAGTGGAAATAGATTTGGCGAAAGATATTCGCATATAAAATCTTTAATTAGTGGAGAATTATTTGAAAAATCTAAAGATGAATTTTTGAAAATGGTATCAGATAAGGTTGAAGAAAACTTTAATTTTTCTATAAATTGTGGAGGATATGCTTTAGAAGTTGATACATGTATATTTCCACTAGAAAATGACGGAAATAATTTTGAAAGAAGTGTCTCAAGTATATTAGAATTATTTCCGTTTGTAAGATTAGTAGAAGATAGAGAAGTAGGAGAAGATGAGTATCTAGTCTTATTTAGAGCTTCGAAAAACGGGCATCATTTTATAAAACAAGTGGATGATGGGACTTTTGTAGAAAAAGAAGGTGGTAATCCACCTAAAAAATTTGAAGGATGGAGTGAAACTTTTGAAGATTCACCAGTAGCAGTATTTGCAGTAAAGAAAGAGCATGATATGGAATATTTTGATAAATATAAAAGTGTTATTATTCCAATTAAAAGTTCTAAAGATTTTGAACAAACTGTAATCCAAGCATTACAAGATAAACAAAATACATTTGAATATCATAATCATAAATATCAATTTAAAAAGTCAAATGAAGGAATAATTTATATATGTAGTGGAGAAAAAATTGTTGCACAAGTATTAATTGATGAAAAAGATTATGATATAGAAATAGAAGAAGAATATAGAGGATATATAAGTAATACAAAACCTGCAGAAATATCAATAGGAACGAATGATAATACACAAAGAATAGAAGAAAATAATATAGAAGGAGAGCTAGATGATAGATAAAATAACAAGACCTAGTGTTTTAGAGGTTAATTTAGATAATTTTAAATATAATATAGAACAAATAAGAAAGTTTTTAAAGACAGAAACTAAGATTATGCCTGTTATTAA
>CALYBF010000152.1 GCA_944393755.1 uncultured Clostridia bacterium
GGAATTTCTATGGATGAAAATGTTAAAATCAAACAAAGTAAAGGAGTAGAAAATTTAATTGGAATATTATTAATAATGCCAATTTATATGCCAGTAACACTTTTTATATATTATGGATTAAACATTGTATTTGACGAAACAAATTTTTTAATAATTCCAATTTTAATGTATGCACCAAATATTATAGGAATGTTTTTGACATATAAGTTTTATAAAAACAAATTTAGTACTATAATGTGTATTTTAATTTCTTTTGCTTTAATAATATCAATTTATTATTTTTATAACGTTTACTTTGTAGAACACGAAGGACTTGACGTAATAGGATATTTTATTTTGTGGTTAGCAACGCTTGGATTTTCTAAAATTTTATCTGTGATATTTTATGGAAAAGTAGTAGGCATAAAAAAAGCATTACTTTTTATTGGAATTTATGTATTAGTGGTAATTGCTTCATTTAAAATGGGATATTGGGCATAAAATATGAAAGGAAAGTGTTAAATGGAAAGAATTAGAGTTGCGGGAATTATTAAAATAAATGGTGGGTATGCATTTATGCATAGAAAAAATGTTATTAAAAGAAAAGATTTTAGAGAATATTATACTTTTCCAGGTGGTGGACTAGAAGAAAATGAGACATTAGAAGAAGGAGTAATTAGAGAAATTAAAGAAGAGTTTGGAATTAAAGTAAAAGTAATTAAAAAATTATATGAAATGTATTCAGAAAAATTTAACCAAAGAGAATATTTTTTCCTTTGTGAATATGAAAGTGGAGTATTTGGAACAGGTAATGGACCAGAATTTAGTAGAAACCCAGAATATAAAGAATCTCGGAGAATATTTACCAGAAATAATAAAAAAAGAAGAAATAGAAAATTTATTATTATTGCCACCAGAAATAAAAGAAAAATTTATAAAAGACTTAAAAGAAGGAAAAATATAGATGAATAGAAAAGTAAAAATATTTTTAAAAACAATGTTGCTATTAATAAGTATAATAATTTCAATTTGTTTAATAATGGTAGATTTAATAATTTTACTTAAATATTCTGACCATTATACAATTAGTAGTAATATAGAGCAAAACTATCTAAAAAAACAGTTAGAAAATGAGATAAATATAGATTTATCAGAAAATTCAGAAATAACTAAAATAGAATTTGATAGAATATTTGATGCAAGTAAATATAAGATTACTTATAATGAGAATGGAGAAGAGAAAGTTGTAGAAAGAACTATTGATTCAGACGGAATAAATTTAGACCAATATATGAAACAATATGGAAAAACAAATAATTTTGCTGTATATGTTGTTATTTGCTTAATCGTAATATTTCAAATAGGTTTTCCTATTTTTTGTTTAATTCTCTTAATTAAAGAAATAAAGAGGTATAAAAATGAAGGGTAAAATAAAAGAAATAATTTCAATAATATTAATAATACTAGTTATTGTAATAATTGGGATAGTAATAAGAAATTTAATAAATATTTCAAATGACAGAGAAAAAGAAATACCTGCAGAAGAAAAATATAGTAATATTAAAAATATATCAACATATGATAACCCAATTGTTCCAGAAGGTTTTACAAAAGTAGAAACAGATACAGCAAGTTGGGAACAAGTAGACGGGAAACCTAAAGGTTGGGATAAGGGTTTAGTTATAAAAGATAATATCGGAAATGAATTTGTATGGGTTCCTTTTAAAGAAAATATAAATTTAAAAGAATACACTTTAATTGGAGATTTTATTTTTTACGATAATGGTAAAGGCTATAGTATAAAGGAATTTATACAATTACTAAAATACCAAGGATATTATGTTTCAAGATACGAAATAGGCTTGCCAGATGAAATAATTAACAATACAAATACTTTTAGTAAAGAAACAAATAATAAAGAAGGTGTTCCAGTAAGTAAAAAAGGAAGAATTGTATGGAATTTTATTGATTGGAATATTGCAAAATCAAATGCAAAAAATATGTATAATAACGAAAATGTTAAAAGTGATTTAATAACAAATGGAGAGTGGGATAATTTAGTAAATTGGATAACAGAAGAAGATTACAGAAATAGTAATGAATATGGAAATTATGTGGATAGCAATTTTAATTTTACAGGTTATTATTCAATAGATTATGGAGCAACATATAATTATGGAGAAAATGTTAGAAAAGAAGTATATAATATGATATTATCTACTGGTTCAACAGAAAGAAATAAGAATAAAAATATTTACGATTTAGCAGGAAATGTTTTAGAATTTACTGATATGTATAAATATAAAAATGAAAAAGATAAAATTGTAACATCTTATAACACAAGAGGCGGTTTTTATGATGAAAAAGAAACTTCCATCAGAGAAATAGATAACGTTTCAGATGCAAATAGTAGACAAGGTTTTAGAGTAGTTTTATATATGGAATAGATAACAAGAAAAGGAAAATAAAATGAAAAGAAATAAATTAGTTGTTATAGAAACAATAATAATAATTACTATTATTGTAGAAATGATTTTACTTGTTTTTAGTTTATATCCTATTTTTAATAATATGGGAAGATATGTATTAAAAATAAATAATAATAATAGATTAGAAGTAGAAAATATGTTAAAGACAAGTAAGTATTATGATAATACTAAAAATATAGAAGATTTAGAAAAGATAGAATTTTTTCTTGACTTCAATGATTATCAATTTACTTTGCATTATAGTAATGAAGAAAAAGAATTATATGATGATAATTTATTTAATTTAATGGAATATATAAAAACAAGAGGAAATAGTAAAGTTATAGGCTATATAGTAATAGATATTTTTATAGTATTTTCTATCATTATAATAAATTTAAAGAGAAAAGAAATCTCGGAAAAAATAGATAAAGAAAACGAAGTAAAAAGCAAGAAATAAGTGTTCTTGCTTTTTTTTGAAATATAGGCAACCGCAATCCCATTGTCTTTAGACGATGGGTCAAGGTTGCCGAAAGTATACATTTTGTGTTATACTATCTGTATAAATATATGGAAATGAAAA
>CALYBF010000153.1 GCA_944393755.1 uncultured Clostridia bacterium
GTTAGAGGACAAAGAACAAAAACAAATGCTAGAACAAGAAAAGGTCCTAGAAAATTAGTAAGCAAAAGTAAAAAATAATAAGAAAATTTCAAAATAAAAATTTGGAATAAGGAGGAAAAGACAAAATGGCTAAAAATGTAACAACAAAAAAAGTTGCTAGAAGAAATAGAAAAAACATTGAAAAAGGTGCAGCTCATATTCATTCTAGTTTTAACAATACAATAGTTACAATTACAGATACACAAGGAAATACAATTTCTTGGGGAAGTGCTGGAGAACTTGGATATAAAGGTTCTAGAAAAAGTACACCATTTGCAGCAGGTCAAGTTGCTGAAACAGCAGCTAAAATTGCAATGGAACATGGTTTAAAATCTGTAGAAGTATTTGTTAAAGGACCAGGAGCTGGAAGAGAAGCAGCAATTCGTTCACTTCAAACAGCAGGTCTAGAAATAAGTGCAATAAAAGATGTAACACCAATACCACATAATGGTTGTAGACCACCAAAAAGAAGAAGAGTTTAATCAGCTGTTAACGAGAAAATTTATTTTTAAATTTTCGAGTGTTACAGATGATTAATACAAAAATCATTTATGATTTTTGTAATCATTAAGTGATTTGTTGTAAACCTTAGATATAAAAACGATTTTTATGAATTTTAAAGCATATATAAGAGAAATGTAAAAGAAAAAAGAAAGGAGTATAAAAATGGCTAGATATAAAGACGAACAATGTCGTAGATGCCGTAGAGAAGGACAAAAATTGTTCTTAAAAGGTGATAGATGTTATTCTGATAAATGTAGTATTTCAAGAAGAAACTATGCACCAGGAGAACATGGTCAAAAAAGAGCAAAACTTTCTGAATACGGAACACAATTAAGAGAAAAACAAAAAACAAAAGCATATTACGGAGTTGGAGAAAAACAATTTAGAAAATACTTTGAAATGGCTTCTAATAAAAAAGGTGTAACAGGTGAAGAATTATTACAAATATTAGAAAGTAGATTAGATAATGTTGTATATAGATTAGGATTTGGAACATCAAGAGCACAAGCAAGACAACTTGTAACACACGCACAATTCGAAGTAAATGGAAAGAAAGTTAATATTCCATCATACTTAGTAAAAGTAGGAGATGTAATAACAGTAAGAGAAAACAAAAAAGATAATGGAACAATAAAAGTAAATGTAGAGGAATCTGCAAAAAGACCAGTTCCAGCATGGCTTGAAAAAGATACTGAAAAATTAAGTGGTAAAGTAATCAGATTAGCGTCTAGAGAAGATATTGATATTCCAATCGAAGAACATTTAATAGTAGAGCTTTACTCAAAATAATAGTTAGAAGTATAAAAAAATATATAATAAAACTTTTAAATTTTACTTTAAGAAAAAACTGTTTAGTTTTAAGAAATTTGAGAAATATTCTCGAATATTAGGAGGTAAAAATGATAGAATTTGAAAAGCCAAATATTGAATGTCTAGAAGTAGATGATACAAATAATTATGCAAAATTTGTATGTGAACCATTAGAAAGAGGTTATGGAGTAACAATAGGAAATTCTTTAAGAAGAATATTACTTTCATCACTACCTGGTTGTGCCATAACAAGTGTAAAAATTGACGGAGTTTTACACGAATTCTCAGATATTAATAATGTAGTTGAAGATGTACCTGACTTAATTCTTAATTTAAAAAATGTTAGATTAAAATTTGATGACAATGAAGAAAAAGTATTAAGAATACATAAAGAAGGAGAAGGAGAAGTATTAGCAGCAGATATTATCACAGATGGTACTGTTGAAATACTAAACCCAGAACTACATATAGCAACAGTATCTGAAGGTGGAAAATTAATAATGGAAATGACAGCAGATAGAGGAAGAGGTTACAATTCTTCAGATAAGAATAAAAAACCAAATCAAGATATATCTGTACTTCCAATAGATTCAATTTATACACCTGTTAAAAAGGTAAATTATCAAGTAGAAAATACTAGAGTTGGACAAATGGTAGATTATGATAAACTAATAATCGAAGTTTGGACAGATGGAAGTTTAAAAGCACATGAAGCTTTAAGTTTAGCAGCTAAAGTTATGACAGGACACTTAGAATTATTTATAGATTTATCAGAAGCAACAAAAAATACACAAATTATGATTGAAAAAGAAGAGTCTAAAAAAGAAAAAGTCTTAGAAATGACTATAGAAGAATTAGAATTATCTGTTAGATCATTTAATTGTTTAAAAAGAGCTGGAATCAGTACAGTTGAAGATTTAACAAATAAATCAGAAAGTGAAATGATGAAAGTAAGAAACTTAGGTAAAAAATCATTAGAAGAAGTAACTGAAAAATTACATTCTTTAGGGTTAGATTTTGCTAAGGAAGATGAATAATACTAATAAAGGAAGGTGAAAAAATTGGCAACTAATAGAAAATTAGGAAGAACAACTGATATAAGAATGGCAATGCTAAGAACATTAACAACTGACCTTATTATGCATGGTAAAGTTGAAACAACATTACCTAGAGCTAAAGAAGTTAAATCAATTGCAGATAGCCTTATTGCTTTAGCAATAAAAGAAAAAGATAACTTCGAAATGGTAGATGTTAAAGTTGTAAAAGCTAAACTAGATTCTAAAGGAAATAAAGAAACAGAATTAGTTAAAAGCAAAAATGGTAAAGAATATCTTAAAGTAGTAAAAGAAACTACAACTGAAAAAAGACAAAAAGATATGCCTTCTAGATTAAATGCTAGAAGAAAAATGATGAAAACTTTAAACAAAGTTAAAGATGAAAAAGGAAATAATATAGATTTACCAGCAAAATTATTCAATGAAATAGCTCCAAAATATGAAGGTAAAAACGTAGGTGGATATACACGTATAGTTAAAGCTGGACCAAGAAGAGGAGACGGAGCAGAAGTTGCAATATTACAATTAATATAATTTTATTAA
>CALYBF010000154.1 GCA_944393755.1 uncultured Clostridia bacterium
TACTATTATCCTTAATATTTTTAGCAAAATCAGATAATAAAACACTATCTATTCCAAAACAAAAACCATTTGCGTTTTGTATAATTTTTAAACCTTTAAACTCTAAATCATCAATTCTCTCATCATTATTTAATTCCATAATAAATCCTTTTTGAGACAAATGGGGGACGGAGCTTTTTTGTCTCACTTTTCCATATATTTCTGAAATGCGACAAAAAAAGTCCCGTCCCCAGTTGTCGCATTAAATTTCTTCTACATATAATTTATCTACTACTGTTACAATAGTATATTTTCTTATGTTTTTTAATGCTTTTATTTCTTCTTTATTACTATATTCTATTATTTGTTTTCTTGCTTCTTCTTGTTTTTCTTTTAATTTATTTTTTTCATCTTTTTTTAAGTATTTAAACTCTATCATTACAGAATAATAATCATTATTTAAATCTTTTGGTAGTAATAATATATCACTATATCCTCTTCCTAGTTCAAATTCTGATTTTACTATAAACTTTTTTGTTGTTCTTGCTATGCAATAAAGCATTATTTTTACATATTTCTCATCAAAGTTTTGGTAATCTCTATTAGATAAACCACTTAAATATTCTCCTGATAATTCTATTAATTTATCTATTTTTCCTTCTTTTAATATTTCTCTTGATATTTCATTATAATTTACGTCTATATCTAAATCTATATCTTCTCTTAATACTTTTAAGAAGTATTCTGCATATATTTCTTTTATCACTTGATTTGGTATTTTTAATATTGGGTCTCCTATATCTTCTCCCACTATTGTTAAATATCCTAAATAATATAGCATTGATACCATTTCTGTTTCACCAAAACTTTTCTCTGGGTTAAATTGTCTAACTAATGTGGTTGCAATTCCTTCTCCTGATAATGTTTTTTCTATTATATCTAATCTATTTTCATTTCTACATAATCTTAGCATATTTCCTATTTTACTATAATCACTTGCTATATTTGTATCCACTAATTCCTCTGGCACTTTCTCCAAACTTGTATAAGAATCTAAAAAATATAAGCACATATTTGAATTATATAACTTTGTTTCTACATCTTTTGAAAATCTATACCCATCATAATTTTCTTCCATTATTGGAAGTAATTCTTCTTGTTTTTCTTTAGCTATTTCTTGTGATTCCATTATCTTTATTAATTCTTGTTTTGTGAAACCAATCATTTCATTAAATCTCGGATCTCTTGTTAAATCAAATATTATATTAAACCCTGACGTCATACTATCTAATGTTATTGGTGCTACTCCTGTTATAAATATTCTATCAATTACACTTTCCGTTCCTTCTTTTAATATTTCATACCATTTTCTTACCTTTCCATTTTTTGATATGAGACTTTTAAAATCTTCTGTTCTAAACCCTAATAGTTCATTTGCAAAATGGTCATATTCATCTATTATTACATATATCTTTTCTCCCTGTTTTTGGTTCTTGAAAGCTATTATTAAATTATTTAATAACCCTTCAGCACTTAACTCTGGATTTATATAAAAGTCTAATTTATATCTATCTATAAAATCTTGTATAGATGCTGTTACTTTTTCTTTGAAATTATTTATTGTTTTTTGTACACTATCTGTATCTATTCCAGAAAAATTAAATCTTAATATATAATAACTGTTTCTTAATTTGCTTGGGTGTTTTCCTATATATGTTTCTCCAAATAATTTATCAAAACTATCTTTTTTATTTATATCATAATAATTTTCTAGTACACTTGTAAACAATGTTTTACCAAACTTTCTAGGACGTAAAAACATTACTCTTTTTTGAGCTAAACTTTCTAATTTTTCTATATAACTAGTTTTATCTACATAATAATAATTTTCTTCTATTAATTCTTCATAATTACTTATTCCATATGGTATTTCTTTCATCTCTTATACCTTCTTTCTTTTTTTGTTTTTTACAATAACATTTTACTATAATATCTTAGAAAAATCAATGTCATCTTCTTTTTATAAAACATATTATATATAAAAAACTTTTAAAGAATTGTTGAGGTTTGCTATGGAAAATGAAAATAGAGGTGATAATAGACCACCTCAAAGAAAACATTTTAATTTTAGTAATTGTACTAAAAATACAATTAAATCATTAAATGAAGTCGAATATTTTTTAAATAACCTAAAAAACTTTAAACGTTATATTCATCTATATAAATTTTTTAAGAAGTAGGTTTATTTAGTGTGTATATTTCATTAAACTCTTCATTTTCGGCACCATTTATTAATATTTTTATGCTGTTTACTTCGTTTAACTGTGTTAGAGTATTTACTAAACTATTTATTAAGTTTTCTTTTGCTTTTTCATCTTCTTTGTTATAATTTAAAAATTCTTGTGAGAAATCTAATGTTACACAATCACCTTCTAAATTAGTTTTTAATAATTTAGTATTATCTGGAATTATTTTTTCTTTAGTTTCATCTTTAGGTCCTTCTATTAACAAATTCACTAATTTGTCATAAGGAGTATTTAACATTTCTTTAATATCCACCATTCTTGCTTCAGGCTCTAGTTCCTTTGTTTCCTTATTTGGAAAATATAAACTCACAATTGTTTGTCTTAATTGTTCTTCTGTTATTTCTTCTTCTGGAGTATATTCTTCTACAATTTCTCCCATATTATTCTTATTTTCACTTCTTCCCTTTAAATAATTAATTAAAAAATAGCCTCCAACTACTAATATAATAAATATAACAGAAAAAATTATTATAATTTTTTTATTTTTCATCTTCTAAACTTCCTCCTCTTTTCTTTTATTATTTATTTAATAATATTATTTGTTTGTCCTTTTTAGAACTAAACTTGTTTTATAAAGATTGCATTTTACAGTTTTTTCCATTTGACAAAATGGCTATTTCCGTATAAAATAAAGGTGTTAGAA
>CALYBF010000155.1 GCA_944393755.1 uncultured Clostridia bacterium
ATACTGGAGAATGTTCAAGAAGTTTCTATGTAGGAGATAATGTTAAAGAAGAAGATATTAAAGCTAAATTTACAAATGGAACTTTAAGACTTGAAATTCCTAAAAAAGAGGACAAAAAAGAACTTCCAGAAAAGAAATATATTCCAATAGAATAATAAAAAAGGCTCATATATAAAAATATATGGGCTTTTTATTTTGTGAATTTTTTGTAAAAATAGTTTTAAAAAAATTTAACTATGTTATAATAAAAAATATGGAAAGATATAAAAATATTAATAATAAAAACAATTTAATAAGAAAAGTAATAAATTTTTGTAGAGAAAACCCTAAAAAAGTTAGAAATTTATTAATAGCAATAATAATTTTAGTAGTAATTTCTATAGGTGTTTCAATGATAGTAGAAGAAAGTAAAAAACAAAAATATGTAATTTATAATGGTGAAAATTTAAATGAGGAAAAATATCCAGGATATAAAGAATTAATAGACAAATTACAAGAAAATCACCCTAATTGGATATTTACTTTATTTTATACAAAATTAGATTGGAACGAAGTAATTGAAAATGAAGGGCATATAGATGGGAATTTATATCCTTCTAATCTAGTACCAGATTCTTCTGAATATCCAGATGACTGGAAATGTGAAATTGATAAAGATAAAAGATTTGATAATGGAACTTGGATGTGTGCTTCTGATAAAGCTATAAAATATAAAATGGATCCAAGAAATATTTTAAATGAAGAAAATATTTTCCAATTTAAAGAATTAAATTATGTTGAAAATGCACAAACAATAGAAGGTTTAAAAGAAATAACAAATGGAACTTTTTTAGAAGGTGATAGTATTTGCAGGGCTATAATAGAGGCGGGAAAAAAATCTAATTTAGACCCATATTTTATAGCATCAAGGTTAATACAAGAACAAGGAAGAGATGGAACAACAATGTCTAAAGGATATGAGTATAATGGAGCTATTGTATATAACCCTTTTAACATAAATGCAATTGGAAATTCTAGAGATGAAATATTAAATAATGCTGCAATATATGCATATGAGAAGGGTTGGGATAGTTTAGAAAAAGCAATTGTGGGTGGAATAGGTTATATGAAAGAAGGTTATATAAATGAAGGACAGAATACATTATATTTACAAAAATTTGATGTTGTAAAAATAGAAGGTTTGTATAAACACCAGTATATGCAAAATTTACTTGCACCAACTTCTGAAGCTAACAATATGAGATCTATTTATGAATATTCTAATACGGTAGATTCTAATCTTAATTTTATAATACCTTTATATGAGAATATGCCAGAAGAAATATCAGAAGAATAAAAAAAGATATTGTTATAAATAATTTACAATGATAAAATAAGAAAAAAGAAAGGAAGTGTTTTTAGATGAAATTAGAAAATAAAGTTGCTATAGTAACAGGTGGAGCTATGGGAAATGGCTTGGGAATTGTAGAAGTTTTCTTAAAATATGGAGCCAAAGTTGCAATTTTTGATTATTCGGAAAAATTAGTGGAAACTATAAGTAATTTAACAGAACAAGGAAAAGAGGTTAAAGGTTTTTTTGCAGATATTAGAGATAGAAAAGCTGTTAAAGAGTGCGTAGAAAAGGTTATAGAAGAATATGGTAAAATTGATATTTTAGTAAATAATGCTGGAGTTGCAAAACTTACACCATTTTTAGAAACAACAGATGAGATTAGAGATTTCCATTTTGATATTAATATTAAAGGAGCTTGGAATATGGCTCAAGAAGTTTTACCATATATGAAGGAAGGTGCTTCAATTGTTAATCTTTCTTCTGTAACAGGTACAATGGTTGCAGATACTGGAGAAGTTGCCTATGCTACAACAAAAGCAGCATTACTAGGCTTTACAAAAGGACTAGCTGCAGAAGTAGTAAGTAAGAAAATAAGAGTAAATGCTATTCTTCCAGGTTATATTATGACTCCAATGGTTGAAGGTATTGCAAAAGATTCTGATAGTAACAACCCAGACTCAGTTGTAAAAGGAATTGCTGATGGTATTCCTATGGGTAGACTTGGTACAATAGAAGAATTAGGAGAACTTGCAGCATTTTTAGCAAGCGAAGAGGCTTCTTATATTACAGGTCAAGGTTTTGTAATAGATGGTGGTTCAACACTACCAGAAACAATGAGTGTGGGGGTATAGATATGGTTTTATTTATAGAATATCCTAAATGTTCTACTTGTAAGAAAGCTAAAAAATGGCTTGTTGATAATAATATAGAATTTACAGATAGAAATATTGTAGAAGATACACCAACTGAAGAAGAATTAAAAAAATGGATAAAAGAGAGTAAAAAAGATATTAAAAAATTCTTTAACACAAGTGGTTTAAAATATAAAGAACTTAATTTAAAAGAAAAACTAATAAATATGACAGATGAAGAAAAAATAAAATTATTATCAAGTGATGGGATGCTTATTAAAAGACCACTTGTAATTACTGAAAATAAAATTCTTACAGGGTTTAGAGAGGAAGAGTGGAAAGAAACTTTTAGAAAATAAAATTAAAATGAAGTATAGAAAACAAATTTCTATGCTTTATTTTCTGTTAAATATTTCGCATAAGTATTATTAAATGTTTTAAAAAATCTATTGTTTCTGTTATTTCTAGTTCTGAATAATTATTTAATAATTCTTTTGTTTTATTAATCGAATTATCATCTAAACCAAATAATATGTAATCAGCAGAATGACCACTTATATTTCTTAATCTTTTTAAACTATTATAAACTAAATTACCTTTTCCTTCTTCTACTAAGCCTAAGAATTGGCTAGAAACACCTATTTCTTTAGCTAATTGTGTTTTATTCATTTTTAATTCGTTTTCTCTTATATTTTTTATTCTTAAACCACGTTTCTCTTGCTCTAGTCTTTCAATA
>CALYBF010000156.1 GCA_944393755.1 uncultured Clostridia bacterium
ATTATTCCGAATATTGTTTCTATAATATATCCTAAAATACTGTATATTATGAAGTATGAAAATATTTTCCAAATACTCACACCAAAAAGTTTGTATTCTTTATCGACTTTCTTGTTTTCCATATCTACTCCTAAATTAGTTCTTCTAATTCTTTTATTTTTTCATTATAAAAATTAATTGCTTCTTCATATACTTCTTTTGTTTCTAAGTCTACATCTACCATTTTTAGTAAATCTATAGATTTTTTAGAACGTCCTTGTTTTAAGATATTTATGTATTTTTCTATATATGGTGTTCTTTGTTTTACTATTTTATTTGCTATACTAATTGCTGAAGATATTCCAGTTGCATATTTATATACATAAAAATCAGAATAGAAATGTGGTATTCTTGCCCACTCAAATTGTATTTTTTCGTCTACTATTATATTATCTCCAAAATATTTTTTATTTAAATCATAATAAATTTTATTTAAATCTTCACAAGATAAGTTTTCTCCATTTTCTACTTTTTCGTGAATTATTTTCTCAAATTCAGCAAACATTGATTGTCTAAATAATGTTGTTCTTATCATTTCTAATAATTCATACAATAATTCTTTTTTCTTTTCTATATCTTTTTCATTTTCTATTTGATAATTACTAAGTAATATTTCATTTACAGTTGATGCTACTTCTGCTGTCATTAGTGTATAATCTGCATTTATTATGTTTTGGTTTAAATTTGAATAATATGAGTGTATACTATGTCCTAATTCGTGTGCTATTGTGCTTATATCTCTTTTAGAATTTAAAAAGTTTAATAATACAAATGGGTGTACACCATATATTCCCATACTATATGCTCCACCTCTTTTATGTGGTTTTGCATATACATCTATCCAGTTATTTGTAAAAGCTTCTTTTAATTTATTTACATATTCTTCTCCCATAATTGATAGTGCATTTATTACTTCTTCTTTTGCTTCTTCATATGTTATTTCATCTTTTCCTTGTTCAAATGGGTTTACATATAAATCATACATATGGAATTCTTTCTTTTTTAGTATTTCCTTTTTTAACTTTATAAATTTATGATTTATAGAAATTTTTTCATTTATGGTGTTTATTAATGTTTCATATACTTTTAAATTTGAGTCATCATTTTTAGTTGCCATATCTAAACTTGATTTGTATTTTCTTAAATTTGCTGTTATAGCCGTTTTCTTTACATTTGATAAATATAGTTCTGTTATTGTATTAATAAACTCTTTATATTTATCATACATTAAGTTAAATGCTTGTTTTCTTACTTCTTCTTTTTTGCTTTTTAAATATATTGTATAATTACTTTCTGTTAGTTCTTGGTTTTTACCATTTTCATCTATTAAGTTTCCAAATTTAAATTCTGCGTTTGTTAATACTTCAAATGTGTTTTCAGGAGCTGAAAATACTTCCCCATAATTTGCTAAGATATTTTCTTCTTCTTTACTTAATATATGTTCTTTTTCTTCTAATATATCTAAGATATCTCTTTTATATGGTTCTAGCCTTTTATCTTCTTTTATATATTTTTCTATTTCTTTACTATCTGCATATGTTATTTCTGGTATCATAAAAGCTGTTTTTGTACTAAAATTAGTTCCTATAGCTTCTACTTCTTTATATAATTTTATTCCTTCTTGGTTTGACATATCTAAATTATAATAAAGCATTCCATAACCATATAATTTTTCGTATTTTTCTAAAGCTTTTTCGAATAATTTGTAACAAGAATAAAGGTTATTGGAATTTTCACAAAGTATTCCTTGGTATTTACTTATTTTTTCTAAATCTTCTTCTAAGCCTTTTTTCATAATATTAAATTCTTCTTTATTTTTAAATATTTCTTTTAAATTCCAATTATGTTCTGACATAATTAAGCCCCCTTTAAATTTAAAATGATTTTATCATATTTTATTTTACAATACAATAAAGAGCATCAAATATTAATGCTCTTTATCGCTTTCAATTACTCATCTGTTGGATATGCTAGGTGCTATCCTAGTTCATTTACCGCTATCTCTTCAAAATAAGCTTTTACACATTTTAGCATTAGTTCCGAAGAGTCCACATCAATCATTGGACGTCCATTATGCATAACAAGTCGATATTCCCCTTCTTTGTAATGCTTACTAAACGGTTCCATAAACGCAATATCACTTTCATCAAAAAAGTCAACGCCTTCATAACTCAAGTTTTGATACCTATCACCTACTTTTACTATGACAACACTAAACTCTATTCTAACTAAGGTATCTGCAATACTGTTCACAACTTCACTCATCTTCATTTTAGCAAGTTTTATTGAACCGAAATGGTTTATTAGAGATTCTTTTACTTCTGATGAAGCATCGCCGACCTCTTCGTCTATCTCAGCTAGAACCCATTCACTTTCAGGAGCAAAATCAAATGCAGGTAAGTCTTTGTCAAGAATAAGAGCTATATAAAACTCGTTTATACTTCTTGCTCTTAGCTCTTCCAACGTCAGCATTTTCATTGAAGTTCCTTCCTCTTAAGATAATAATCTTACCGAGACTATATACTAGCATCTCTGCTAGGAATATCTACATTATATAATATATTTTCGTTGCTGTCAAACAACTGTCATCTCAAAAATTAGAATAACCAAACGGAAAGTTTTTCTATTTTTTATCAAGATAATTCAATAATAGAATGTAAATATTTATTATCTTCACTTTCGATTACAACAATATGTTTATCAGCTTTTTTTGTGTATTTACACACAACAGTATCCCCATATTTTATCTCTTTTTTATACATAAT
>CALYBF010000157.1 GCA_944393755.1 uncultured Clostridia bacterium
TATTATAACAAAAAAAAATACATTTTCATATATTTTTATACATTTTTTTTAAATTTAACAATAATATAATATTTCTGTAATGCTTCTGTAATATTTTTGCAACAAACATATAGTAAGAACAGAAATTAAACAACATATAAATAAAGGGATTTTTGAAATAGAAAACAATAAAAAAGAAGAGCTAAGCTCCTCTTTTCCGTTTGCTTCTATGTTTCTATTATCCTCCCACGTTAGTTAAGAAACTATATAACATACCAGCTATTGCTGATGCTGCAAACACTAAACCTGCACCTATTACATATGGCATCATTGTCTTTTTGTATTCTGCTTTTTCTTCTGCACTACCCATCATATATTTTATACCTAAAACAATCAATACAATAACTGAAGCAATTACACCTATAGTTGTTAATATTGTTATAATTTGGTTACCAACATTTGTAAGCCCAGTCATTCCTGAAACATTACCTCCTGTCAAATTTCCTGGATCAGGAGCACCAACAACACCTACTGCAAGTACAGTACTAGATACAGATATCAACATTACCATAATTAATAGTACAGACATTATTTTAGTTGACTTTTTCATAACAAATTCCTCCTTCTATTTAATTTTTATATAAAACTCCTTATACCTTTCTTATATAAGAAACTTTAATAACTAAACCTATAATAATTATATCAAATTATAAAAAATAAATCAAATTTTACTAATTTTTAGCCTATATATGAGTTGCTATGTTGTAAATTATACCAGCTATTGTTGACGCTGCAAATACTAAAGCTGCACCAATTATATATGGCATCATTGTCTTTTTATATTCTGCCTTTTCTTCTACACTACCCATCATATATTTTATACCAAGTATAATCAAAACAATAACTGAAAGTATAGAACCTATGGTTGTTATTATTGTTATTATTCCATTTCCAACATTAGTTATCTTTGAATTTGTCAGCGGTGTTCCTGTAAGGTTTGTTACTGAAAATGCATATATATGACCTATATTAAAAATAAACATAAAAATTAAAAATGTCAATAGTATTAATAATATTTTTTTTGTTTTTTTCATATTCATCACCTCTTATAATAAACCATTTGTTATATTGCTTACTATTCCTAATATATTTGTAATTCCAAATACAAACAGCGCACCAATTATATATGGCATCATTGTCTTTTTGTATTCTGCTCTTTCCTCTAAGCTTCCTACCATATATTTAATACCAATAACAATTAAAACAATAACTGATGTTACACTACCAATTACTTGAATTATACCTATAATTTTGTTTCCTATATCTTGTAATGTACCAGTATTTGTCATACTTCCTGGTTCAAATTTTGTTGGATCTTCTCTTGGATCTACAATAGAATCAGCTGCATATACTACATTAGTTATTGTTACTATTGATACTAAAATTAGTATTATAGTCAAAAATATTTTTTTCTTGTTGCTCATAATACCACCTTCTTTTAACTTTAAAATCCTTGTAATAAAATCATTACTAATTTCCATATGCCAAAAGCTCCAAATACTACAACACAACCTACTGTATATGGTATTAATTTTTCTTTTACTTCTGCTTTACCATCTGCTGATGCTGTCATAAATTGAATTCCTAGTATAACACCAACAATTACTGTTGCAATTAAACCTATAGCCAAAAAAGCATTGTATAATAAATCAATTGCTTTTTGTGTTGCACCTTGCGTAATTGTATTTTCTGTATTAGCTTTATTTATAAAATCATCTGCTCCACCTATTATATCTCCTATACTTTTATCGGTAGCATTAGTGTAATCGGTAGCATAATTATAATTTGTTATTATTAAAATCAATAATATAAAAATCAAAATTATTTTAAAAAATATTTTTTTCATATTCATTCCTCATTTAATACAACATTATTTATTTAATTATACAATATTTTATATTTTTTTTCAATTTTTTTACATATCTTTATTAATAATTTAATATAATTGTAATATATTTGTAACATTTTTAAAAAAGGAACTTGGTTTTTACACCAAGCTCCTAAAAACTTACAAGTTTTTTACCTTATCCTATCACTCCAACAAAAGCCATCACCGCCATAAAAATCAAGAAAGCTCCTACTGCGCGGTATTCGTTAACCACACAAGCAATTCCAGTTAAACCAAATACTGCAATAAATACCCAAGGGTTAGTAAAAATGGTAACGAAGATGTTTATAGAGAATAGAAATAGGTCTACTAAGAGATTCATAATTATGACTCCTCTTTTCTAAAACGGTTATACTACTTTAATTATAGCATTTTTTATTCTTTTTTTCAACTTTAACATTTTAAACTCAGTAGTAACGAATAAAAAATTTCTCTTAAAAAATAACCCTTTTTAAAAAATATTTTTATGGTGTTTTTCTCTTTTTAGTATTTTCAATACTTTCAAGATTTTTGCCTTTTCTTAAAAAGCTCACAAAGTCCCCATATATGCTTGCATTAAAATTTAACATTTTCAATGTTCTTTTGTATCATTAATATATCATTAATGATTTGTTGAAGCGTATTTGTATTTTGATTTGAAATATAGGCAACCGCAATCCCATTGGCTTTAGACGATTGGTCGAGGTTGCAAAAAGTATATATTTTATGTTATACTGTCTATGTAAATATATAGAAATGGAAATATTTACTATAA
>CALYBF010000158.1 GCA_944393755.1 uncultured Clostridia bacterium
ATAACATAAAATATATACTTTTTGCAACCTCGACCCATCGTCTAAAGCCAATGGGATTGCGGTTGCCTATATTTCAAATGTTTCTTGGACAATTTCTTCTGATAAATATTTATCATTACATAAGCAGAATATATATTTATATATGGTATTTGCATGTGTTTTATAAATTTCTTCTATATCCTGCATAACATTTCTCCCCTTTCTACTTATTAAGTGTTAAAAGAAATGATTTTGTTACAAGATTTTATAATTTTTTTAATTTTGCTACAAAAAAACCTTCATATTCTTCGTTTGGCATAACACATAGTGTTCCTTTTATTTTGCTTGGAAGTTTTGGTAATTCTTCCATACCTAAAAATTTTATTTCTACTATTTCTACTTTTTTAGTTTTTAATATTTCATTTATTATATCTTCATTTTCTTCTTGCAATATTGAACAAGTAGAATATACTAATTCACTTCCTTTTTTTAAGATTTCTATAGCTTTTCTTATTAATGTTTTTTGTGATTTTATAGATTTATTTATAAGTTCTTTTGTAAAAGTTTTTTCTAATTTTATATCATTAATATTTATTGTTCCGCTTCCGCTACAAGGTGCATCTAATAAAATACTATCAAATGAGAAAAAACTATCTATTTTTCTTGCATCTTGCTGCATTATATATACTGATTTTGCTCCTTGTTTTTCTACATTATATTTTAATTTTTCAGCTCTTATTTTGTTCATTTCAACTGCTGTTATCCTAGCTTTATTTTTTGTCATTGTTGCTATTTCTGTTGTTTTCCCACCTGGTGCTGCTGTCATATCTAATATATCCATATTTTCTTTTGGTTCTAATATAATTGGTGGCAACATTGATGACAAGCTTTGCATATATATTTCTCCATTTTTATAACAGTCTAATTGTCCTATTTCATTTTCTCTTATATTTTCTATTATAAAAGCTTCTTTGTAATATGGAATTTTTTTGTATTTTATATTTTTTCCATTTAATTCTTTTTCTATTTCTTCTACAGTTGTTTTTAAAGTATTTACTCTAAATGTTACTTTTCTTTGTTTTTTATATCCTTCTATTATTTCTTTTGCCAAATCTTTTCCATATTTTTTCTCTAATTTTTCTATTAAAAACTGTGGTATCATAAAAAACTTCCTCCTTGGTAATTATTATAGAATAGATGTATATCTATATACTCTTAAATTAACTTTTCTAATTCCTTTATTTTATCTCGTAGTTCTGCTGCCTTTTCAAATTCCATTTCAGCTGCACATTTTAACATTTCATCTGTTAATTTATTTATTGTTTCTTTTATATCATCTTCTTTTTCTAGTTTGTATTCTACTTCTATATCTTTTACATCTGTAACTGTTATTGAATCTCTTACAGATTTATTAATTGTTTTTGGTGTTATATGATGTTTTTCATTATATTCTTTTTGTATTTTTCTTCTTCTGTTTGTTTCTGTAATTGCTTTTTCCATACTATCTGTTAACTCATCTGCATACATTATAACAGTTCCATCTGTGTTTCTTGCTGCTCTTCCTATTGTTTGTATTAAAGACCTTTCTGAACGAAGGAAGCCTTCTTTATCTGCATCTAATATTGCAACTAAAGATACTTCTGGTATATCTAAACCTTCTCTTAATAAGTTTATTCCAACTAAAACATCAAATTCACCAAGTCTTAAGTTTCTTATTATTTCCATTCTCTCTAATGCTTTCGTATCTGAATGCATATAATTTACTTTAATATCTAGACTTTTTAAATATTCTGTTAAGTCTTCTGCCATTTTTTTAGTTAATGTTGTTACTAATACTCTTTCTTTCTTTTCTACTCTTATACGTATTTGTTCTATTAAATCGTCTATTTGATTTTCCACAGGTTTTACTTCTATTTTAGGGTCTAAAAGTCCTGTTGGTCTTATTATTTGTTCTACTACATTTTCTTTACTATGTTCTTTTTCATAATCTGCAGGTGTTGCACTTACAAATATTACTTGATTTATTCTTTCTTCAAATTCTTTAAATGTAAGTGGTCTATTATCAAATGCAGATGGTAATCTGAAACCATAGTTTACTAATGATTCTTTTCTTGCTCTATCTCCATTATACATCGCTTTTACTTGTGGTATTGTTGCGTGTGATTCATCTATTAATAGTAAGAAATCTTTTGGAAAATAATCAAATAAAGTATATGGTGGGCTTCCTTCTGGTCTTCCACTTATATGTCTTGAATAGTTTTCTATTCCTGAACAGAAACCTGTTTCTTTCATCATTTCTATATCAAAATTTGTTCTTTCTTCTATTCTTTGTGCTTCTATTAATTTATTTTGTGATTTAAAATATTTTACTCTTTCTTCCATTTCTTGTTCTATTGTTACAATTGCTCTATCCATTTTTTCTTTTGTTGTAACATAATGTGATGCCGGAGATATTAATATATGACGTCTTGTTCCTATTGGCTTTCCTGTTAAAGCATTTATTTCTGTTATTTTTTCTATTTCATCTCCCCAGAATTCCACTCTTATTGCATTTTCTGATTGGTCTGATGGATATATTTCTACAATATCACCTTTTGCTCTAAAAGTTCCTCTTTTAAAATCTATTTCATTTCTTGTATATTGCATACTAAC
>CALYBF010000159.1 GCA_944393755.1 uncultured Clostridia bacterium
TTCTAGATAGGAGTTTTTATTATGTATGATATTGCAAAAATGACTTTAGATGATTTAAATAATATAAAAGATAATCTTATATCAGATTTTGATGATTTTTGGAATTACTCTGTTTTTAAAAGTGAATTAGAATCAGACTCTTCACATTATCTAGTTGTAAAAGATAATTCTAAAATCATTGGTTTTGCAGGCATTAAAGTAACTGTTCCAGATTGTGATATTATGAATATTGTTGTAAAAAAAGATTTTAGAAATCAAGGTATTGGTTCATTACTATTAAAAGAATTAATTAACCTTTCAAAATCGCTTAATGTTAAAAATCTTTTTTTAGAAGTGAACGAAAGAAACACACCTGCAATTTTACTTTATAACAAATTTGGTTTTAAAAAAATAAGTACACGTAAAAATTATTATAAAGATAATAATGCTATTGTTATGAAATTAGATTTAGAATAAGGAAATTCCTTATTTTAAATCTATTTCTATTTTTCTTTCTTGTTTTAAATTTATTTTAGTATATTTAACTTTACACTCATCAAATAATTTTCTAGATGCTATATTATTTTCAGAATTCCAATATTTATCAGATAAATATATTACTTCTTTTATACCTGATTGAATTATTACCTTTGCACACTCATTACAAGGAAATAAATCTACATATATTTTTGCATTTTCTAGGTCTTTTTTACTTCCTCTATAATTTAATATTGCATTTAATTCTGCATGGCATACATATGGATATTTTGTTTCCAAATTTTGCCCTTCTCTATCCCAAGGAAATTTATCATCATCATAACCATTTGGAGCTCCATTATATCCAATTGATAAAATTCTATTATCATTACTTACAATACAAGCACCCACTTGTGTTGAAGGATCTTTACTTCTCATAGCTGATAATTTTGCAATTGCCATAAAATATTCGTCCCATAATAAATAATCTTTTCTTTTTTTACTTTCCATAGCATATTTCCTTTCTATATTTTTGTTCAGTACACTGTACAAAATTGTTATTTTTATTTATTTTGTTCAGTATACTGTACAAAATTGTTATTTTTATCTATTTTGTTCATTTAGTTTTCCCATTCTAGTTCCCAATCTTCTAGCATAACAGTATCGCCTTCTCTAACGCCCATTTCTCTTAATTTATCATCTACACCCATTTCTCTTAAATTTTTCTGTAGATAATATAGAGATTCATTATCATCAATATTAATTCTTCCAATTAATCTTTGAATTGGTTTTCCTGTTACAATAAATACTCCGTTTTCTTTTCTAATAGTCCATTTATCTTTATTCTCATCATCTAGAGTATATACTTTCTTCTCTTCTACTTCTACCAATTCTTCTTTTGGTAATGTTTTTAGAACTTCTGTTATATGGTCTATTAACTCTTGTAAACCTTGTTTTGTTACTGCAGATATTTTATATAATTCCAAATTCTCTTTTTTAGCTAAATCTTCTACTTCTTTCAATAAACTTTCATCTTGCATTGCATCTATTTTATTTGCAACAATTATTTGTTTTCTTTTAGCTAGTTTAGGACTATATTTTTCAAGCTCTTTGTTTATTGTATAAAAATCTTCTACAGGGTCTCTACCTTCACTCCCTGAAACATCTAGAAAATGTAATAATAATCTTGTTCTTTCTACATGTCTTAAAAATCTAATTCCAAGACCTACACCTTCACTTGCACCTTCTATAATTCCTGGTATATCTGCAATTACAAAACCATCTCCATTTTTAGTTTTAACAACACCTAAATTTGGCTCTAATGTTGTAAAATGGTAATTGGCAATTTTAGGTTTTGCATCTGTTACTACTGATAAAAATGTTGATTTACCTACATTTGGAAAACCTAAAAGACCAACATCTGCAAGAAGTTTAAGTTCTAATATAACCTCTTTTTCTTCGCCTTTTTCACCATCTTCAGCAAACCTAGGTATTTGTCTTGTTGAAGTTGCAAAATGTTGATTACCTCTTCCGCCTCTTCCACCTTTTAAAATACACTCTACTTGATTTGGTTTAGATAAATCTGCAATTACTTTTTCAGTTTTAGCATCTTTTATAACTGTTCCTATAGGTACTTTTATATATAAATCTTCCCCATATTTTCCACTACAGTTATTTCCGCTTCCATTTTCACCATTTTGTGCTTTATATTTTTTATTATATCTAAAATCTATTAAAGTATTTTTATCTTTATCAACTTGGAAATAAATGCTACCACCATTTCCACCATCTCCACCGTCTGGGCCTCCTGCTGCTATATATTTTTCTCTATGGAAGGCAATCGCACCATTTCCTCCGTCTCCTGCTTTAATTATAATTTTTGTGTAATCTGTAAACATATTAACTCCTTTTTATCTTAAATTAATCATTTTCATCAATTTCTTCTAATGTATATGTATTATAACCTTCATAATAATAACTTGCATCTATTCCCTTCATATAAATAGTTCTATCATTGATTTTATCTGTCAAAGCTTCTTTTAATAATATTTTAATTTCTATATCTTTTATCGGGCTTCTTTCCATTGCAAGTAAATAATCATTTTTATCTATTTTACTCCAGTCTACTACCTTTCCAAGTTCTTTAATAAAAATTCTATCTA
>CALYBF010000160.1 GCA_944393755.1 uncultured Clostridia bacterium
ATTGATGAGTCTATAGAAACACTAATCAGTTTATCTAAAATTATTGGAAAAGAAAAAGTATTATGGAGATATGACCCAATTTTACTTACAAAAGATTATACAGTAAAAAAACACATAGAAACTTTTTCCTATATGGCAAAAAGAATTGCTCCATATGTACAAAGATGTATTTTTAGTTTTGTAGAAATGTATAAAAAATTAGAATACAATATGCCAGAAATAATACCTTTTACAACAAAAGATAAAATAGAAATATTAGAAAATTTAGGGAAAATAGCAAAAGAAAATAATTTATATATACAAAGTTGTGGAACAGATGAAGATTTCCAAAAGTTTGGAATACATTTATCTGGGTGTACTACAAAAGAAATATTAGAAGAAGCAAACAAAGTAGAGTACAAAAATATAAAACCAAAAGGTATGAGAAAAGGTTGTCATTGCATACCTAGCCGTGATATTGGAGCTTATGATACTTGTATAAATGGTTGTAAATATTGCTATGCAAACAAGACACCAGAACTTGCTAAAAAAAATATAAAATTACACAATAAAAATTCACCAATTTTAATAGGTAAAATAAGTGATAATGATAAAATAACAATTGCAAAACAAGAAAGTTTAATAAAAAAATTTAACGTAAATAAAAATGCTCAAATTAGTTTTTTAGATTAAAAAAGTATTTAATTTATATTGAAATAAAAAAATTTTTCTTATAAAATATAATAAAAAACGGAGGATATAAAATGTTAACTTGGCTTTTTTACCTTTTAATGTTAATAGGAGTTCCATTAATTTTTTGTTTACTAATATATAGACTAAAAGGAAAAATGCCAAATGGAAATATTGTTATTCCAATTGTAATGGGAGTAATTGCATTTCAAACAATATTACCTTTGCCATTTTACGTGATTATGCCTATTTTTTTAGATAGTTCATATGAATTATATAGAACATTTTTATTAATAATAGTACAATATTATATCTATGGAATTATAACAATTGGAATATATGTTATTTATTATATTCTTACTAAAAGAAGTAAAAAGCTTATAATTTCTATAATAGCATTTACGCTAATTATAACAATATTATTATGTGTTATAGGAAGAATCTTATTTAAAGAACGTGAAAACTATAATAATTTATATTTAAAAATGGAAGAAATTGATAAAAATGATAGTTTAATAGGAAAAACAAAAGAAGATGTTATTAAGACTTTAGGAGAACCTTTAAGTACATATGAATATGAAAAAACAGGAGAAGAAGTATATACTTATGATGCAGGAATTAAATATGTTGGAATAGTCTGGGGAGATATTAATATTGCAACAACAAAACATTATTATATATTTAGAGTTGAATTTGATGAAGAAGATAAAGTAGAAGATATTTCAATGAAAGAAGAGCCATAGAGAGATATAGCATTTTGTTGTAGAGGAGAATAAATTATGGAAAAAGAAATTGTTTTTGTAACACATAATATTGGAAAAATAAAATCAGCAGAGAAATATTTTAAAAATCTAAAATTTACAACTTTTAATTATGAATTAGATGAACCAAGAAGTGATGATATAAAAGAAATAGCAACAGCGAAGGTAAAACAAGCTTATGAAATAGTAAAAAGACCGTGTATAGCTCTAGATACAGATTTTAGAATTGAGGAATTAAATGGTTTTCCTAGAGCATTTGTAAATTTTTCCTTAGATACAATAGGAATAAATGGAATTTTAAAATTAATGGAAGGAAAAGAAAATAGGAAATGCGCTTTTAATGAGTGTTTAGCTTATCACGACGGGGAGAATATACATTATTTTTATGGAAAACATCCTGGGAATTTATCAGAAAAAATACAAGGAGTAGACAGAGAAGAAAAATGGTCAGATTTGTGGTATATATTTAAGCCGAAAGGTTTTGATAAAACATTAGCTGAAATGAATAAAGAGGAAAGAGAAAATAGACAAAAAGCTGACGGTTCAGCACAAGCAATGCAAGAATTTGCAAAATGGTATGAAAACCAAAAATAATTTTTAAAGTAATATATTATAAAGGAGAATAAATATAAAATGGATATATGGGAAGAAATGTATTTAAAAGCAAAAGAAGAATATCACCCAGAAGATGTATCGCCATTTATACAAGCTCATCACGTTGTAGCAGCTGTTCAGAGTGAAAGTGGAAAAATATTTACAGGGTTTTGTATAGAAAGTGCAAGTGGAGTTATGAATTTATGTGCAGAAAGAGTAGCAGCACTTAATATGTACATAAATACAGGAGAAACTAAAATTAAAAGATTAATAGCATTTAGAAAAGAACCACCTAAAAGTAATGGTGGTATGCCTTGTGGAGCTTGTAGAGAATTTTTAATGCAACTTTCATATGAAAACAGAAATATGGAAATTTTAACAGATTATGAAAATAGAAAAACTATATTATTAAAAGATATCATACCAAATTGGTGGGGAGATAAAAGATATATTAAATAATTTATAGCAAATTAAGAGTTACAAAATGTACTGAACCCAAAAAATTGGACATTTTTTGATTAGGTACTAGGCAACTTGGGAATGAACTCTGTATTGTACAGGG
>CALYBF010000161.1 GCA_944393755.1 uncultured Clostridia bacterium
AAAATTGCTTATTACATGTGTTGTTAAAACTGAACACTCCTGAAACATAACACTCATATTTGTTACATTACTTGTATCAAAGTTACTTACATCTAAATTTGTTAAACCTGAACAATTATCAAACATCGCACTCATATCAGTTACATTACTTGTATCAAAGTTACTTACATTTAAATTTGTTAATTCATAACAATGGCTAAACATACTATTCATATCTACTGTATTTTTTGTATCTATATTTTCAATATTTTCTATGTTTCTTAAGCTATCTAAGTCAGAGAATAAATAAGAAGTATATGCTGGCTCTATTTTATCAACAATTTTTACATCTGTAATATTTCCTTTAGGCATATAATATATGCTTGTTTCTTTATAGCCTTCTCCTTCATATTCTTCTGTTGTTTTTTCAAACCAAGGTGGCATTAGACCTGTTTCCTCATAGTAAGATTCATAATATGGTTGTCCATCCTTTTCTCCTTCTGTGTAATTTATAATAGGTTCACCTAAATAATAATGGTCAGAACCTATATCTCCATAATCTTCTTTAAGTGTTACTGTTCCAGAAGTATCTTCAAAATCAGGCTTACTAGATAATTCTAATACATCTCCACTTCCATCTGTATATGTATATAATTTTGCATAAACACTACTTATTTGTGCTTTTGGTTCTTCTTTTATTGTTCCATTTTGTTCTACTCTATATGTTCTATTTTTTCTGCTTTCATCAAACGTTACTATTAAATCATTATTAGAACTGTCTAAACTTACATTTACTGGTTTTGGCGTAGACTTATTCATTTCATCTCTTAATTGTGTTGAATTTATAATTCCATTTTCATAATTATTTGGATTAACTTGTTTATCAATTAAAAGACTTTGCATTGCTAAACTAATTGCTTCCTTTTCTTCTGCAATTTGTGTTTGTTCACTCGCATTTTGCGCCTGAGTTAGTATTCCGTTTTCACCAGTTAGCATTGCAATACTTACTCCTGCTAATATTAGTAAGACTATTATAGTTATAACAAGTGCTATTAATGTAATACCTTTATTTTTTCTTAGTTTTTCCATTGTTCTTTTTCCCCTTTCTTTATTTTTTTCAATTTTTTCTTTCATTTGTTTTTGCTCCTTTCATTTTTATTTGTATATAATTAATATAAAAACTTAACTAAAAACACAAAAAAGACAGCAACAAAAACCTATTTTATAGGCTTTTATCACTATCTTTTAACTTTTTATTTATATTAAATTTATTATTTATTTCACTAAATGTTAGCTCTCTCTCTCTCTCTCTCTCTTACAGTATCAAGGCTTTTAAGTGTTCTTGTCATTTGAATTTTCTCCTCTTCATTTGTTTTAGTTTTAGTATAACATTATTTTATATAAAAATTTTAAATTTGTAAATAGTTTTTTCTTTCTTTTTTATTTTTTAAAATAAATTTATTACTACAACTTCTAAAACAATAAGTAATATTGAAATAATTAAAAATACTATGCTTGCTATTTTATATTGTTTTTTAACTATTCTTATTATACCAAATACAATTGTAAGTACTACCATTGAAATAGTTATTACATTATATGTAACAACTATTGCACTAATTATTGCCATTATAACTATTACTGATAACCCTGCCATATTTCATCACCTTTTAATCTATATTAATTAAATCATATTCTCTATTTCCTACACCTAACTCTTCTGCTACTTCTATTGTGTGAATTCCGTGTCTTGACTCTACTCTTTCTATAAAATGTTCTTTTCCTTTATCTTCTGAATTGTATACTAAATCAATACAAGCTTGGTCTATTGCAACTGGGTCTGTTGAAGCTAAAATTCCAATATCTTGCATACAAGGGTCTTCTGCAACAGCACAACAATCACAATCTACAGATAAATTTTTCATAACATTAATATATACAACTTTTCCTTTAAATAAATCATTTACAGTAGAAGCCGCATCTGCCATTGACTCTAAAAATCTATCTTGTTTAGGTAAATTATCCCATATTGTGTATTGGTCTTTACTTTGCCCTGCAGAGTGTATCCAAGCTTTTCCTTCAGAAGAGGCGCAACCGATTGATAGTTGTTTTAAAGCTCCACCATAACCACCCATAGGATGTCCTTTAAAATGTGATAAAACAAGTATTGAGTCATAATTTACTAAATTTTTTCCAACAAAATTTTCTTTTAAAACTTTTCCATTTTTAACTTCTAAAACTTTATCTGGACCTTCTTCATCCATTAAATCAAATTTAAAATATTTTGACCAACCGTGTTCTTCAATTAATTTTTTGTGTTTTTCAGAAGTATTTCTTTCCCCTGCATATGCTGTATTACACTCAACAACAGTTCCACCTAATTTTTCAATTAAAGGTTTTACAAACTCTGGTCTTAAATAATTTTGGTTACCAGCTTCCCCAGAATGTAATTTAATTGCAATATTTCCTTCTAATTTAACACCTAGTTTTTCATAAATATTTATTAAGTCTTCTCCTGTAAGATTTTTAGTAAATAAAACTTTTGATTTTCCCATAATTATTTCTCCTTAAATTTAATTATTTATTTTTT
>CALYBF010000162.1 GCA_944393755.1 uncultured Clostridia bacterium
ATTTCAAAATTAAGATTTAAAATCTCATTTCTTGTTTCTAGATAATCTTTTAAATTTATTACTCCTATTACTAATGCTATTAATAATATTATAATTAATATTATTATAATTACTATTTTTACTTTTTTCATTTGATTTTCCCCCTAATTTTCTTTTTTTATTTTATTAAATATTTCTTCGCAATTTCATAAAACATTTGAGTTCCTATTAAGATAGGTTTTTCTCCAACTGTAAAGTTCTCATTATGTTGTGGATAAAATTTATCTTTAGTTGAGCCAACAAATATCATGCAACCAGGTACTTTTTCTAAATAATATGAAAAATCTTCTGAAGTTGTTGTTTGGTAATTAGTAATAACATTACTTACTACATTTTTAGCTAAATCTTGTACTTCTTTTGCTTCTTTACTAGAATTTACTACAACAGGATATTCCACTAAAAATTTAACTTCTGCTTTTCCACCCATTTCTTTTGCAATTTTTTCTACTATTTCCACTATTTTCTTTTTAGTTTGATTTCTTATTTCGTTATTATTAGTTCTACAAATGCCTTTCATATGTACAACATCTGGAATTACATTATTAGTCTTACCACCTGATATTGCAGTAACTCCTGTTATTACTTTTTCATCTATATCAACATCTATTTTTGCAAGTTCTTTTAAAGCTATTCCTATCTTATTTGCAATATAAATAGTATCTATACATTTTTCAGGCATTGCTGCATGTCCACCTTTTCCATAAACTATAATATCATATGGGTCTGATGATGCCATTACGGTTCCTTCTTTAATTCCAATTTCATCTTCTTTAAGTTCACTCCATACGTGTATTGCAAATGCTTTATCTACTTTGGGGTTATCTAAAGCCCCATTTTGAACCATAAATTTAGCTCCAGCATCACCTTCTTCATCTGGTTGGAATAATAGTTTTACAGTTCCTTTTATTTTATCTTTATTATCAATCAAAATTTTAGCAAGCGAAAGTAATATTGTCATATGGGCATCGTGTCCACAAGTATGTTTAGTTCTTCCTGTTTCGTCCATTACAACAGCATCCATATCGCTTCTAAATAAAATACATGGGCTATTTTCTTTTTCTTGTTTTTCACCTCTTAAAGTTGCTACAATTCCAGTTTCATATATATTTGTATTTATATCTTCATATCCCATTTCTTCTAATCTAGATTTTATATAACTTGCTGTTTTAAATTCACATTTACCTTTTTCTGGGTTATTCCAAAAAAATTCTTTGTCTTTTTTCATTTGGTCTTTTAAATCTAGAACAATCTTTTCAATATTCATATATTTTTCCCTTTCAATTAGAATTTTAAATTTTTATCTTACCTAAAAAGTTTAGTAATTCTATCAATAGCTTCTTTTGTATCTTCTTTACTAGAAAAAGCAGTTAATCTAAAAAAGCCTTCTCCATATTTTCCAAAACCTACTCCTGGTGTTCCAACTACTGCCACTTCATTTAATAATTTATCAAAGAACTGCCATGAATCAATTCCGTTTGGTAATTTTAACCATATATATGGTGAATTTTCTCCTCCATATGTTATAAAACCTATTTTTTCTAGTTCTTGTTTCATATATTTTGCATTTTCTTTATAATATTTTATATTTTCTCTAATTTCTTTTTGTCCTTCATCAGAATAAACAGCCTCTGCGGCTCTTTGTGTAATATACGGAGCTGCTCCAAATTTAACACTTTGTCTTCTTCTATATAAAGTATTTAAATCCACTTTTTCTCCACTTTTTGTATATAATTTCAACTCTTTTGGAATAGCAACAAAAGAACATCTAACTCCTGTAAAACCTGCAAGTTTAGAAAAAGACCTAAACTCAACTGCAACTTCTTTTGCTCCTTCTATTTCATATATGCTATGTGGCATATCTTCATCATCAATAAATATCTCATAAGCAGAGTCATAAAAAATAACCGAATTATTTTCTTTGGCATATTTAACCCAAAGCTCTAATTGTTTTTTTGTTAACACCGTTCCTGTTGGGTTATTAGGAGAACATAAATAAATAATATCAATATGTTCATTTGGTATTTCTGGTATAAAATTATTTTCTTCTATTCCTTTTAAATAAGTGATATCATTTCTTCCAAGCATAATATTGACATCTCTATAAGCTGGATATACTGGATCCATTAAAGCAACTTTGCTATTTCTAGAAAATATTTCAGATACACCTGCTAAATCACTTTTACTTCCACCACCAATAAAGATCTCGCTTTTTTCTAAATTAATACCTCTTTTTTTATATTCAACCTCTAAAATTCTTTCAATTAAAAAATCATAACCTTGGACTATTCCGTATCCTCTAAAAGTCTCTTTTTTAGACATTTCTTTAGTTGCTTTTTCCATAGCATTAATGACTGTAGGAACTAAAGGAAGAGAGACATCTCCTATTCCTAGACTAATTATTTTTTTATCTGGGTTATTTTCCTTAAAAACTTTTTTCTTTTCCTCTATCATAGAAAACAAATAATCATTTTTAATATTTAAAAAATCTTCATTTACTTCTGCCATAATATCTCCTTTCG
>CALYBF010000163.1 GCA_944393755.1 uncultured Clostridia bacterium
CACGTATAGTTAAAGCTGGACCAAGAAGAGGAGACGGAGCAGAAGTTGCAATATTACAATTAATATAATTTTATTAAAAAATGAATTATTTATTATAAAATAAATATAATATTAAATAGAGGTATGGCTCTATAATAATGTAGAAAGATGAGCTAGGTGTATAATAGACTAGCATTGTTGACTACACAACATAAAAAATCTAGTAATAAATAAAAAACAGACTAGACTGTAAAATAATGTAGAGAGATGAGCTAGGTGTATAATAGACTAGTATTGTTGGCTACACAACAGAAAAACCATATAAGTATAGGGGAAAAGAATTTCGATTTCTTTCCCCTATATTTTTTTAGAAGGAGGTTAATTTTGTATAAATATACTAAAAAGATATAGTAAATAAAATATGTGAAGCAGCAAAAATATATCAAGAAAACTTATTAAATAAAAATATAATGTTTGTATATGAAGATAAAGATGTTTATTCGTATTTGGAAACAGAATTTAAAGATTATAACTTTAAGCATTTAACAGGAGTTAATTACAATAAAAGTTCGAAACAATTTTTTTATGATTGTTTAAATGGGAAAATGTCACCCAATAATATTATTATTGATAAAAATAAATTTGCTTTTACATATTTAAAAATGGAAGTATTAGTTAGTGCAATGTCAATAGATAAAGTAGCTAAAAGAATAGGTGATTATGATTTTAACAAGGCGAATATAGAAATAGAAAAAGTAGTAGGAAACATACGATTGTGTTTAGGTTTTTCAAATATTACTAAAAAGGGCAAAAAATCTAAATATTACTTTCCAAAGACTTTATTAAAAGATAAAATAAACAATAATTGTAATAATACATATAAGGTTTTTGCAATTTTTTCAAAAGAAAAAAAGAAAGAGGTTTATAGAAAAATCACATATTTATCTAGTAATTGTTTATTACAAGAATTATATAAAAATTTACGAAATTTTAATTTAATAGACTTTTTAAATCTATATAGTAAAAATAAAGATGATAAAAACAAAATAGATATTTTTAAAATGAATTATTTAAATTTGAAGTTTTAATTTTAAAAAAGTTAAAAATTAATTATAAAATTTTCTGTTTTTTCGATTTTCAAAATTTTTGTAGATGATTTCTGGCAAAATTCCAAGTTGAAATTTAAAATATATAATGGTATAATAACATATATTATCTAAAGTATATTAATTGAGGTGAAAAAATGGAAAGAATTAAATTAAGAGATAGAATACTTCCTAAATATACAAAAGGAGAAGAAATATTTAATATGACTTCACACATAGTAGGAGCAGTACTTGGAATTGTAGCAACAGTACTTTGTATTGTTTTTGCAGCAATAAGAGGAAATGTATATGGAGTAGTTAGTGGAGCTATTTATGGAGTTACTATGATTATATTATATACAATGTCTAGTATATATCACGGTTTAAGTCCAAAAAGATATTCAAAAAAGGTATTTCAAGTGTTAGACCATTGCTCTATATTTTTATTAATTGCTGGTTCATATACACCTTTTGCATTGTGTACTATTCGTGAATATGACCTAGCTTCTGGTTGGATAATATTTGGAGTAATATGGGCGTTTGCGATTCTAGGTATTGTGTTAAATTCGATAGATATAAAAAAATTTAAAGTGTTTTCAATGATATGTTATTTAGTAATGGGGTGGTGTATTGTATTTAAAATAACATTATTACCAGAATTGCTTGGGACAGCAGGTTTTGTTTTGCTATTATTAGGTGGAATAGCATACACAATTGGAGCAATACTTTATGGTTTAGGGAAAAAACATAAATATATGCACTCAATATTTCACTTGTTTATATTATTAGGAAGTTTATTACAATTTTTCTGCATATTGTTATATGTAATGTGAAATGATTAATAACAAGAAAAAAGACTAAAGAAAATATAAAAAAGTAAAGAAAGAAAAAAATGAGATAAAAATTATCTCACGAACTTATTACATTTTACCATAAAAAAATAAAAAAATCAAACACCGAAAAAATTAGATTAAAAGAGAATAAATATAAAAAAAGAAGGTAATTATATATAATAAATAAAAAATCAATTTTTTAGAAGAAATTTAAATTTGATTATATAAGATTCTTATGCTAAAATAAAGACAACAAAAAAAGAAAGTTGCCCTGCGTAGTACGTGTAGACTTAATTTTTAGAACCAACAAACATTAAGAGGGGCTGATCTCTCAAATATGGCGTGCAAGCTTACAATATATAGTAAGAAGCCCATGAATATTTAGGTAGGCACCCACCTGTTTTTAGGAGCAGGTCCTTAAAAATTAAAAGCATTACGGCTAATGCGGGGATATTATATAAAAACAATTGAGAATCTATTATTATATAATATACAAAAAGAACCAGTTAGCAAATAACTGGTTTTTAAAAAAAGAGAAAAAGGCAGGAAACCATATCCTGCCTTTTATGTAAAAGCAAAATATAACTTCCTACCTCAAATTGGTTAATTAAAACTATTTCATGTTTCTTTCAGCTTGTTCTATCATTTT
>CALYBF010000164.1 GCA_944393755.1 uncultured Clostridia bacterium
TCTAAGTGAGTTCCACCTTCTACAGTATTAATATTGTTTACAAAAGTATATATATTTTCTGAATAACTTGTTGTATATTGAATTGCTATTTCTACAGGTATTTCTCCAGCTTTTTCTATATATATTGGTGTTTTATGTAGTTTTTCTTTGTTTTTATTTAAAAATTCAACAAAAGATACTAAACCACCTTCATAACAAAATTCTGCTTTTCTAGGATTTTCTTCTCTTTGGTCTTCTAGTGTTATTTTTAAACCTTTTGTTAAAAAAGCCATTTCTCTCATTCTTTTTTCTAGTGTTTCATAATCATAATCCAAGCTTTCAAAAATAGTGTCATCTGCTAAAAATCTTACTTTAGTACCTGTTCCTTCTGCATCTCCTATTTTTTCAAGTTTTTTTACAGTTTTACCTTTTTCAAAATACATTTGGTATAAGCCACCATCTCTTTTAATAGTAACTTCTGTCCAAGTAGATAATGCATTAACAACAGACGCACCAACACCATGTAGACCACCAGATACCTTATAACCACTATCTCCACCAAATTTTCCACCTGCGTGTAATACTGTATAAACAGTTTCAGCTGTTGATATATGTGTTTTAGGGTGTATTTCTACAGGTATACCTCTACCATTATCTGTAACAGATATAACATTTCCTTTTTCAATTACAACATTTATCTCTGTACAATATCCAGCTAAAGCTTCATCAACACCATTATCAACTATTTCATATACACAATGGTGCAAACCTCTTACGGATGTACTTCCTATATACATACCAGGTCTTTTTCTTACGGCTTCTAGCCCTTCTAATACTTGAATTTGTTCTGCTCCATATTTATGTTTGTACTTTTCCATTTAAATTCCTCCTCTATAGACTTTTCCGTCTTTTACATTATATATTAAAATATTTTTATTTTCAATATCTATTTTATCAGTACAAGTAATTATTACTTGAGTATCATTTATTTTCTTTAAAAAATGATTTCTTCTTTTTTCATCTAATTCTGACATAAAATCATCTAATAATAAAATTGGTTTTTCCCCTATTTCTTCTTCTACTATATTTACTTCAGATAATTTTAAAGAAAGCATTGCTGTTCTATGTTGTCCTTGTGAACCATACACACTAAGTTCTCTATCATTAATATATATATTAAAATCATCTCTATGAATTCCTTTAGTTGTATATCCTTTAATTATATCTAACTTTCTTCTTTGTTTCAATAAATTTGAATATTTTTCCTTTTCATCACACTCAGTTATATATTCTATATTAATATCTTCCTTATTATCAGTTATTTCGTTATGTATTTTTTTTATTTTATTTTTTATTTTTTCCATAAATTCTTTTCTATAATTACTAATTACAACTGCATATTTTACTAATTCTTCATCCCAAATATCTAACATTGCTTCTGACTTTTGTTCTTCCTTTATTTGTCTTAAATAATTATTTCTTTGTTCTAAAGTTTTGGAATATAAACTTAAATTATGCATATAATTTGGTTTTAATTGACTTATCATAATGTCTAAAAATCTTCTTCTGTTCTGAGGTCCACCTTTTAAAATATTAATATCATCTGGTGTAAATATTACAACATTTAAGTTTCCTAATAATTCACTTAATTTTTTTATTTTAACACCATTAACTAAAATATTTTTTCTATTACCTATTTGAATTTTAATTTTCCCGTCTCTATCTATCTTATTATATTCCACTTCTATAATAGCATTATTACAATTTAATCTTATCATCTCTCTATCTTGTTTTGCTCTAAAAGATTTTCCCATACTGCATAAGAAAATAGCTTCTATTATATTAGTCTTTCCTTGTGCATTTTCTCCATAAAAAACGTTTACATTTTCATTTAATTCTATTTCTTGTTCTTCATAATTCCTAAAATCTTTTATTTTAACTTTATTTATCCACATATTATTCACCATCTGTCTATAACTTCATTTCATATTATATTTTATTTCTTAAAAATAATCAATCACTTTTTTATTTTTTCCATAAAAATATATACCTAAAAAATTAAAACGTCTTATTTTTGATTTTCATTTGTCATTTTAATAACTTTCCTTTTTTTTAATTTATTGCCTAATACCTATTCATTATTTATTTTAAAATTTAAAATTTATATAAAATAATTTCTATATTTTTTATTTTTATTCTTTTTTATTAAATTTATAAATTATTATAATAATTTGTAAGAAAAAATTTTATTATTAAAAAGATATTTATATATTTTTTATCTTATTATTTTTTATTTATTATTTTATTTATTTAATTATTTTTTATTTATTATTTTATTTAATTAATTATTTTAATTTTTATTTTTTTTATTAGTTAATTTTTAATTAATATTTTAATAAATCAAATAAATAAAATTAAATTGTATTTTTACTTGTTGTATTATAGATAATTAATAAAATAATTTTTTTCATAATAATATGTAAACTTTTTTCTTGCTTTTTTAAATTAATTTTTATTCTAACATATATCCTTTCTTTTTCTTTATTGCCTAATAATTTTTTATTGTTTTCTCTTTAAGAAATCTAACTATTTTAATACAAATCGTTAATATTTTTATATTTTATAATTTTTTAGTAAACTTACTTAATTATTATAATAATTTTTCTCAATAAAAATTTTTATTATTAAAATATATTTTTAATTTTAATAATTTTTATTTTTTAATTTTATTTAATTATTATTTTATTAATTTATTTTTTTATTAGTTATTTTTTAATTAATTAATTTTTTATTTAATTATTTTTTTTATTATTTATTTAATTATTTTTTTTATTATTTATTTAATTGTTTTTTTTAATTATTTATTTAATTAATTTTTTTTAATTAATTCTTTTTAATTATTTATTTAATTAATTTTTTAATTAATTATTTAATTATTTTAATTTTTATTTTTTTGTTTTTATTAATTAGTTTTTAATTAATATTTTAATAAATTAAATAAATAAAATTAAATTACATTTTTTCTATTTCCTTTTAGATAATTAATAAAATAATATTTTTAAAAGTAATATGTCAACTTGTTTTTTCTCTTGTAAATTTATTTTTTATTTTAGCATACCTCCTTTCTATTTTTTTATTGCCTAGTGATTTTTTATTATTTTATTTTAAAAAAAAATCAAATAATTTAAAATAATATTCTAAAATTTTTAACTTTTATATTTTTTGGTAAACTTACTAAATTATTACTATAATTTTATCCAACAAAATTTTTATCTTTAAAGTATATTTAAAATTCTTATTTTATTAATTTTTGCTGATTTTATTTTTTACTAATTTATTTTTTATTAATTATTTTTTTATTTAATTATTTTTTTATTTAATTATTTTTTTATTAATTATTTTTTTATTTAATTATTTTTTTATTAATTATTTTTATTTATTTATTTTAGATTTTTTTATTTGATTAATTTTTATTATTTATTTTCATAATTTAAAAGCTATATTTTATAATTTTATACTATAAATTTATATCGCTAAAAAAATAAAACGTCTTATTTTTGAT